>DAIMDJ010000151.1:0-6868 GCA_036725905.1 Terriglobales bacterium | reverse complement strand
GCCCGGGGCCTCCACTTCCCTGCTATTGCTATCGCTCGTTGATCGCAATTATTGACTTGTCCCATGCTTTTGGGTGTATAAATGGCCCCGCGCCTGCTTGATGCGCAGTTGTCCCCCGGCTTGCGTCTCCCCCATCGTCGGTGGAAAGGAGTCCTCTATTATGGCAAGTGCCCGAGTTCCTGTTCCCATTAGAACTACTGAAGATCTCAATTCATTCCGCATTGCGATGCGCCAGTTCGATACCGCCGCCGAAAAGTGCGGCCTCGATCCTGGCATGCGCGAAGTGCTGCGCCGCCCGCGGCGGGCGCTCTCGCTTTCTCTGCCCGTCAAGATGGACGACGGCACGATTCACGTGTTCGACGGATTCCGCGTGCAGCACAACAGCGCGCGAGGTCCCTGCAAAGGCGGCATTCGCTATCACCCGGAGGTCACTTTTGATGAGGTGAAAGCTCTGGCTTCCTGGATGACCTGGAAGTGCGCCATCGTCAATCTTCCGTTCGGTGGAGCGAAAGGCGGGATTGTTTGCGATCCGCACAAGCTCTCCAAGGACGAGCTCGAGCGCCTTACCCGCCGTTACGCATACGAAATTTCGCCAATCATTGGACCGGATAAAGACATTCCCGCGCCCGATGTCTACACGGATTCTCAAACCATGGCGTGGATCATGGACACCTACAGCATGACCCACGGCAGCAGCGCGCCCGGCGTCGTAACTGGCAAACCGTTGTTTCTCGGCGGGTCGTTTGGACGCAACGAAGCAACGGCACGCGGCTGTTTGTTCGTGATTCGGTCTGCATGCGAGGTCATGGGTATCAAGCTGAACCGCGCCACGGTTGCCATTCAGGGATTCGGCAATGCGGGGAGCATCGCGGCCGAACTTCTCTCCCAGGTGGGCGCTACCATCATTGCGGTCAGCGACTCGCGCGGCGGAGTTATCAATCGCGCCGGACTGAACGTTCCCGAGCTGCTGGCGCACAAAGTGAAGACTGGCTCGGTCTCTGGTCTTTCCAACTCCGATCCCATTTCGAGTGAAGCCGTCCTGGAGCTCCAGTGCGACATTCTGATTCCTGCGGCGCTTGAGAACCAGATCACGATGGCAAATGTAGATAACATTCAGGCGCGCATTGTCGCGGAAGCAGCCAATGGTCCGACAACTCCCGACGCCGACACCGCGCTGCACAAGCGCGGGATCATGGTCATTCCTGACATTCTTGCGAATGCGGGAGGCGTGACTGTTTCCTACTTCGAGTGGGTGCAGGATTTGCAGGAGTTGTTCTGGGATGAAGACGATGTGAACCGCCGCCTGGAGCGAGTGATGGTCAAGGCCTTCGCCGATGTGCACGGCACGGCGAAGAAATACAACATAGACATGCGTACCGGCGCTTACATCGTGGGCATCCAGCGGGTGGCTACGGCGATGAGCACGCGCGGGATTTGGCCATAGCGAGAATTAACCAGGAAGGAAAAGCTGTCCATCCAAACATAGAGACACAGAGGTACACGGGAATTAGTGGTCGCACGCGCGAGGACGCGCGCGCCTACATCGATTAACACAAAAGGACACGAAGGGAGTTCTTCACTTCGTGTCCTTTGTGGTTTGATATGAACTAAGCAGTCTTTTTCTGCGCCTGCTGGGCCATCTGTGCAGCCCACTCCTTCGATCGTTTCTCCATCTCCTCTGGGCTGACGTCCTCAACGTGCGTGCTGAGGCTCCAGAGGTGTCCAAACGGATCGGTTACCTGCCCGTAGCGATCGCCCCAGAACATATCCGTGACAGGCATCTTGACGGTTGCGCCAGCGTCGGTTGCCCGCTTGAACGCCTTGTCAACGTCTTCGACGTAAAGGTACAAGCCTCCGGTAGAACCACCGAGAGTTTGCGGAGACTTGTTGCCCATCTGGGGGAACTCGTCTGCCAAAAAGATGATGGAATCGCCAATCTTCAGTTCAGCATGACCAATCTTGCCGTCGGGGGTAGGCATTCGCATAATCTCCTCGGCCCCTAACGCTTTCTTGTAAAACTCGATGGCGGCCGCGGCATCGCGGACTGTGAGGTAAGGAGTGACAGTGTGAAAACCAGAAGGGATCGGTTGTTTAGACCTTGCCATGTAATTGCTCCTTGGTTGAGGTAATTTACCGGCCAGAGTCAGAACTCATTCTTAGGACAGAAGGCTATTCTACGCACGGGGCGGGGCCAGGACTGTGAAAATTTGTAAAATTTTCGGTGCTCAAATTGCGAAGTTGTCTTTTTTTATAGGTGGGGCTTGCGAGGCAGCTCTGGCCCTACGGTGTCCCGTATAACTGGCGGTATACGTTTGCATTGCGAAGGATTGCTTGCACGTATTCCCGGGTCTCAGTAAAAGGAATCGACTCCACAAATTCCTGCGGATCACGGTACTTTGCCTGACCCAGCCAGTCCTGCACGCGGTCGGAACCGGCGTTGTACGCGGCCAATGCATATTCGAACGCGCCGAATTTATCGACCATGATCCGGAAGTAGCGCGTCCCGAGTTGGAGGTTCACTCCCGGTGTGAACAATTGCTGAGTGGAAAAATGTTTGATCTTCTGCTGCTTGGCAACACCTTTGCCGACTTTTGGCAGCAACTGCATCAGCCCGACTGCGTCTTTGCGCGAAAGTGCATTGGGATTGAATTCCGACTCCTGCCGGATTAACGAAGTCACCAGGTATGGATCGAGCGCGTTCTGGGAAGAGAATTTTTTTACATCCGGCCAGTAAGGCTTGGGGAACAGCGCTTCCCAATAGGAGCGCGGCAGAGTGGGCAAATCCATGGCGAAGTAATTTGGCACCGCGTGTTTCATCGCTTCAACCGCGGCATCGTAACGTCCGGCATCTTCGTATACGCGTGCCATCTCGGCGGGAACCCAGCTTCCCTTTTCTTCATTCCCCGCCGCCTGGAGTTCGCGAACGGCAAATTCCAGCAAAGCCCCATTCTCCAGCAATTGTGCCTTCTGCACGCGCAGGTTGTCGGATGGAGTTTCATCTTCTTCTACTTTGGCTCCGCTGATCGGCGGAACTCGATCCAGCAAGGCATAATGCGGCGGGTCATCTCCTCCGGCGTTTTCGGCATTCTTCAGTTGTTGCAGCCGCTGGCGCGCGAGTTCTCCGTAATAATAATTCCGGAAGCGCTCAAATAATTTCTGGTAGTAAGCCCGCGCCATGACGGGATCGTTATCTTCTTCAGCCAGCCGCGCCCGCCAATAGAGCGCTGGGGGGAGCTCTGCGGAATTCGGATACAACGCAATCTGTTGTTCGAATGCGGCTTTGGCCTCCGCGTTCCGGCCCTGCCGTAGCGTGAGCCAGGCTACTTTCCAATGAGCATAGGCAGCACGGCCTGCGTCCGGGAAGCGTTGCTGCAGTTCGCGGTAACTGTCAATCGCCTTGTCGTAATCGCGCCGCAGAAGATAAATGTTTCCGGCGGAAAGCAGCGCCTGCTCCAGCCAAGGACTGGTGGGCGCAGTTTCGCGCAGTTGGCCGAGTATTCGTAGAAAGCCGTCATCGTCATCAGTCGCGCGCGCGACCTCTCCCAGGTTGAATAGGCGTTGCCCATTAATTTCCGGAGTCGAACTGGGGAGTGACTCCAATGCTTTCTTCGCTTCTTTGTTATCCCCTGAGCGCCTCAGCGCCTCCGCCATTGCCAACTGGATTGCCGGGCGATCATTGGAATCCACCTGGTTGAGAAGGTCGCGATATGCTGCGGCGGCATCGCTAAAACGCCTGCCTTTCATCAGCAGATCAGCGCGGGTGCGGCGGCCATTCACCCCGAGCGCTTTCGCCTGAATGTCCGCTGGTAATTTTCGCAGCTCGATTTCGGCCTGGTCCGCCTCTGAACTGAGAGGCATGGTGACGTACAGGTTCGCCAGCGTTGTGCCTGCCTTCTCAGTCTGGCCTGCTGCTGCATAAGCGCGGCCGAGCGGTAGCTCGACATCTGCGCGAGTTGGCTGCCGATCTTTTTCCAGCAGCGCGATGACTTCCGCGGCTCTGGCCTCGCTCAGCAACGCATTGGCGTAAAGAACGCGAGCGTCGCGAATCAACAGCGAGTCGGGATATTTCTGATCAAAATTGTTCAGCGTGGAAATCGCTTCAGCGATGCGTCCACTTTGAAAGTAGGAAGCGCCGAGATAGTAATCGACGTAATCACCGAGGTCGCCGGCCTGTGGCTTGGCGCGATTGAATGCATCGACGGCTTTGGCCTGATCGTGATCGAGCCAGTGCGCATACCCGAGCACCAGCCAAGCCAGCGCGCCCGCATCTTCTTTCGTGTGGCGGCGCGCATAAGCCTCGACTCCTCGATAGGCGGCAGGCGTACGATCTTGCAGAAGCTGGCGCGCCATCGCCTTTAAAGTGCTGGAAGCGACGAACGCCTGATGCATGCGCCGCAGCCGAGGCGAGCTCCGCCGACGCCGCTTGCTGGCACCGGCCTTAGCGGGTCTTTTCTTGCTCTTCTTGGAATTAGCGGACGAGGCTTTATTTGTTGACTGCGCGACGGCCGCTGGAGCGAGCGCAGCAAAGCCAGCACACAAAATCAGAAGTGCCAGTACCCCAACCGATTGCCAACGCTTAAGAACCACTCTGTATTTATTATCGCCGAAAATTGGCGCCCATAATGGAACTGTCGTCTTCGGCCAAGCTGCGTACCAGTTCGTTATCGAAATAATCGCCGCTCGCGGCCGCAGTATTGCCATAACGCTTCCGGTAAGTCGCACGGCTCTTCTCGATGTCATCCTTCAGGCGGTCATAGACATCTTTGTGCTTGCGTCCTTCGGCGACTTTGGCCTGGTTGTATAGCTTGATTTCATCCACCAGCAAGCGGGCAAAACGCTGTGCCTTGCGGTGAACGTCCGCCTCTTCGGGCGTCATCTGAGGAAGCGAGTCTGCGGCCGGCGCGGGAGCGGCCGCTGCTGCTACGCTTACCGGTTCGGCTTCTGCAACTGCAGCCGGTTCCTCGACGGGAGCCGGAGCCACATGCTTTGGAGCATGCCCGGCAAAGGGATCAGAATAAGACGAAACCGTTTGCGCCTGAGGCACAGGTTCTGCAGCTTTCTCGACCGGAGCATCAGAAGCTCCTTCCTTCGCCGCCTGCTTGCGTAACGAAACGACCTCCAGCCAGGCGCTGGTCGCGGCTACCAGCAGCTCCAATGACGGCGCGTCTACCTTGCCGCCAGCCTCAGTTCCAGCATCCGCACAGACCAATGCTGCAACTTTTTCCTTCAGCACCAGCGGAAGGACCAGGACCTGATCGTCGGACGGGGCGCCGAACTCGGAGACAAACCGCGGATCCATTTCGCTCGATGTGCCGCTGAACGCCGAGCGCGACTGCATGGCGCGTTCAGCCGCTCCCGTGTTGATGTCGAGCGCACAATCTTTGACTGGGTCTTCATCGCCCTTGCCGAAGCCGCGTCCCTGCCAGCCAGTAGCAGCGCCTGCTTTAATCACGAACAACGCTGCTCGCCCACAGTAACGAACGGTGTTATCCAGCAAGGCGCGCAGAATTTCTTTTTGAGTAGTTCCGGCGTGAATGGCCGAAACACCTTTCAGGAGATTGGAAGCGCCGTTCTCCACAGTCACGTTGGCTGACACGGCGGCTTCGGCCGGAAGTTGCTCCAGAACCCGGCGCACCAACTCTTCCCGCAATTGCGGAACGTGGCTTTCCAGCACTTGGGACACGACCTGCCCCACGATTTGTTCAATTGCAACTCGGTCCGACATGTGACCTGCAGGCGCGTCCTCGGGAGAACGCGCTCTCTTAGCTTTCATTTTGCAGCTAAGCTCTGATTATACGGCAGTTGCAGTCCTCGGAAACTAGTCGTTGGTCGTTAGCCGTTTGGTTCATCGGGATAATCGCGGAGTAATCGAACCAGTAGCAACAAAGATCCGATCAGGAATCTTTCTCAAAACCAGTCCGTTATAGATACGTCAAAACAAACTACACCAAACGCTGGTTACCAAGTAAAATAACAGGGCGATTCTCCCGCGTTTGGCCGATAGCGGCAAACTGCACCACTACCGTTTGGCCTGAAAATTGTTGCATCGGACGAAGAATGACAGCCATCCAACAGAGGGTAAGTGAGCCGGTCAGTGATGAGCTGGCGCTGGTTCAGGCCGCTAAAGGCGGAGATGTCGGTGCGTTTGAAGAACTCGTCAAGCGCTACGACCGGAACGTATTTCGCATTGCGCAGCACATAACGCAAAACCGCGAAGATGCGGAAGACGTAGTGCAGGATGCGTTCTTAAAAGCCTACAGCAACCTGGGACAGTTCCAGGGCCAGAGTAAGTTTTATACCTGGCTCGTGCGCATTGCGGTGAATGAGGCGCTGATGAAGTTGCGGCGCCGCCGCCCGGAGCGCATGGTCTCACTGGACGAAGAAGTCAAGACCGAAGAAGATTCGCTCCCGCGTGAAGTCGCGGATTGGAGCCCGAACCCGGAGCAGCAGTACACGCAGGCCGAGCTGAGGGACATCTTGACTCGTACAATTCAGGGCTTGCCACCAAGTTTTCGGACGGTTTTTGTCCTGCGAGACGTGGAAGGTCTTTCAACCGAGGAAACGGCTGATGCGCTCGACCTCAGCATTCCTGCGGTAAAGTCGCGGCTGCTGCGGGCTCGGTTGCAGTTGCGGGAACGGCTGAGCCGTTACTTCCAGAAACGTGTGAGCGGAGATGGCAAACAGTGAAATGCTCTGAATTTCTGCACGATCTGACGAACTACCTCGACGGCGTGCTCGACGACCGCACCAAGGCCGAACTCGAAGATCACCTTGCCTGGTGCCACAACTGCTACGTTGTCTGCGACACCACCAAGAAGACAATCGAAATCTACCGGGATTCTCAGCTCTACGAACTCCCGGAGGACCT
>DAIMDJ010000150.1:0-6885 GCA_036725905.1 Terriglobales bacterium | reverse complement strand
TCGGCAATTGCCGCCGGCTTTAGCTGCTCGTTCAGTTCGGGAATCACGGTTTGCCGGGCAGCTTCGCTGTCCATGCCTTGTGTCAGAATCTGGATCGAGAGCAGATCGTTGTAGCGGTCAACAATCAACCCCGGCAGGAAATCGCCCTCGCTGAACACCACGCGATAGGCATCCGTATTTTGCACGACCTGCTCACGATAGGCGATTGCCGCGCGAATACGGTCGCGCAGCAGAGCAGGAAAATCGCGCACCGGCTCGCGGGAAAACAGACGAAGAGCAATCTGCGACGAGCTGCTGTAAAGCGCAGTGCCAAGAAATTTACGGCGCTCATCGAAAACGTTGACCAATGCGCCGGGAGGAATCCCATCCGCCGAAAGAATGTCAGAGCGGTAGACCCAGACGTGGCCTGCGAGGAGGCGCTCGGCGCCTCGCCGGCCTATTTTCACCGATAAGTCACGGTGGATCGCGCTACATGATTTGACAGGCATAATGAGGCTAAGGAGGAAAGCTCCAGCGGCGAAAGCTAAGAGCCGACGGCCAATAGCTAAGAGCTGCTGTCACTCGTACCGCAGGCTCTCCACCGGATCAAGCCTGGCGGCGCGGGTTGCGGGGACGGTTCCAAAGATAATCCCGACCAGGGATGAAACCACGATTGCCACGATGGCGGAAAGTCCAGATATTGGGATTCGGTATGCGGTCAAGAAGCGAACCGAGAACGGCAGTGCCAAGCCGATGATGACGCCCAGCAATCCTCCGATGAGTGAGATGAGGATGGCCTCGGCCAGGAACTGAAACTGAATCTCGCGCTTTGTAGCACCGAGGGCTTTGCGGATACCGATCTCGCGGATGCGGGCGCTGACCGTGGCCAGCATAATATTCATGATGCCAATGCCGCTCACCAGCAGGACCACAGCCGCTACTAGCAGCAACACGATAGTAAGAGCATTGGCGGTTTTCTCAGCCACTGCGACCAGCTGAGTGAGATTAGTGACGTTGTAAACTGATTCAGCGCGGTGGCGGGCTTGAATCACGCGCCTGATCTGTTCGGTGGCAGGTCCCACCATTGATGGATCTGCCACAGAGAAATAGATCTGCTTGACATTCGTGGTTTCGGTGAAGTAGCGACTTACGGTATAAGGAATAACCATGGTGTAATCGACTACTTCCGATTGCCCGAAGGTGTCCACCCGCTCTTTGAATGTGCCCACGATGGTGAATGGCAGGCCGCTGAGCTTGAGCACCTTGCCGACGGCGTCCTCCTGCGAGCCGTACAGCTCCTCGGCCATTTTTTGGGTGATGACGCCGACTTTGTTGTGGGCTTGCTCGTCCTGAGCGTCGAAGAATCTGCCCGAGACCACGACGAGATTTCGGACAACGCGGTACTCGGGGAAGACTCCCAGAATTTGAATGTCGCGCTCTTTACCGTTGCCGACGGGCACACGCTCATCGAGCTGGACGATGGGAGATGCGGCAACGACGCCCGGCACGTCACGCATGGCAGCATGCATGTCATCAATGGTGAGCGGATCAGGGGTGGTGTTGGTAATGCGTTGCGCACCACCCTGGTATTCGGCTTCGATCAAATTTGCGCCGATAGCCTGAATCTGGTTCAAGACGTACTGCTTGCCAGTCATGCCGATGGTGACTACCAGAATGAGGGAAGCGGTCCCAATCACCATGCCGAGCGCGGTCAGGGCAAAACGTATTTTATTGCTGCAGAAAGTATCGTAGGCGAAGCTGAGAATCTCACTATAGATGAGACTCGGCCGCGGCCGGGCCGGAGCTGTCGCAGTGCTGGTCGCCATTCTGGATTAGATGCTACGCGCTAGACACTGGCACCCGCAATTGATATCGCCAGTTCTCTTCGGACGTGCATCGTTCACTCTGCCTATTGCCCATGCCGCCGCCGATTGTTAGTCTGGCATTCCGCTGTGGCATTTGGGGTCACGCTCTGGGAGCTTTTATTTGAGAGCTAAAGAACTCGTCTTTTTGCTTTTGCTCACGTTCGGGGCGCTGCTGGTGCACGGCTACCATCCTTGGGCTGAAGACGCCGAGATTTATCTCGCCGGCGTCGAAAAGACCTTAAACCCAAAGCTCTTTCCCAAGGGAGCGGAGTTTTTTGAGCCCTATACCCGGTTAAGCCTTTTTCACTATTTGATCGCAGGATCAGTACGTGTCACCCATCTTCCGCTCGAGTGGGCGCTATTTGCGTGGCAACTTGCCTCAATTTTTCTCCTATTGTTGGCCTGCTGGCGTCTGAGCAGGAAATGCTTTGCCGACCGACCCCCGCAATGGGCTTCGGTCGCTCTGGTAGCGGCGCTCCTCACCTTGCCGGTTGCGGGCACGGCACTTTACATCTTCGACCAGTATGTGAATCCACGGAATCTCGCGGCTTTTGCGTCAATCTTCGCGATAGTGGAAGTGCTCGAACGAAAGTATGTGCGGGCAGTAGTCTGGCTGGCCTTCGCCGCAGCTATGCATCCGCTGATGGCTGCATTTGCGTTCTCGTACGCATTTCTGCTTGTCTGCATAGAGAAATTCAATATCGGCCTGGCGTTCCTGGGCGCTTGGTTCCCGGTTCAGTTCTCATTCCAGCGGCCTTCAGAAGCGTATCAGGCCGCTGCGCAGTATCACGCCTTTCATTACATACAGAGTTGGCAATGGTATGAGTGGCTGGGCATTGTGGGACCGGTTCCAATTTTCTGGTGGTTTGCGCGAATGGCCCGGAGGCAGCAGTCACTCAACCTCGACCTGATGTGCCGCGCGCTAATCGTCTATGACCTGGCTTACTTTGCCGCTGCGCTGATCGTGTCTCTCCCCGCGCGTTTTGGAAGCCTGGCGCGCATTCAGCCCTTGCGGAGTTTGCATCTGCTCTACATTCTGCTGCTGGTGTTCAGTGGCGGGTTTCTTGGGCAACATGTATTAAAGAAACACTTCTGGCGCTGGGCTGTCCTGTTCCTTCCACTGTGCGCAGGAATGTTTTTTGCCCAGCGCTCGCTTTTTGCAAACAGTGCGCATGTAGAGTGGCCGGGAGCAGCCCCCAAGAATCCATGGGCGCAAGCGTTTATTTGGATCCGGGAAAATACTCCGGCTGACGCCATGTTTGCATTGGATCCCAAACATATGTCGATAGCAGGTGAGGATGCGCAGGGCTTCAGGGCCATCGCGCAGCGCAGCATGCTGGCCGATGCCCTCAAGGACAGCGGCGCGGTGTCGATGTTTCCACCACTAGCGGAGGAATGGTATCGGCAGGTGAGCGCCGAAAGCGACTGGCGCCATTTCCAGGCCGCCGACCTGCGCACCTTAGGCGCGAAATATGGCGTCGGCTGGGTTGTGCTGCAGCAACCCGGAGTTCCTGGCTTGGCGTGTCCTTACCAAAACTCGGCCGTGCTGGTGTGCCGGGTTGATTGACACTCTTTATGAGAGACTATTGCTCCCTCATAAATGGCGGTCAGTGAGTGCAAAGGCGATGTTACGCCAACAACGAAGTCAACTTGATTGCCACAGGGACAATGAATGCCCATTTGCGTGGTTTCAAATGGTCGAGACGCCCGCTTCGTTGAGATCTTTCAGCGCTTTTTGTCCTTGGAACCATTTGAACACGAAGAATGCATGGATCCCGAATGCCCACAATGAAAATGTGACTATGAGAGCGATCATGTCGGCGGCATAAATAGCGATCCCGGCCAGGAACGCCCAACGATGGCCGCTGCGCCCCGCAAACCCTAGCCCTAACATGACAAGTAGCCACATGGCCGCCAGGCTGAACACCGCTAGGGGATAAAAAGGGCCGAGTGACCTGCCATAAAGCGTCAGGAGGTCAACCGTACCAATGCTGACAAGAAGGTTCAGCCGCACCGGAAGGAGGCCGGTGCCGAGCGCAGATAGACCTGCGGCCCAAAAGAAGTAGTTCGCATCGTCTCGGCAGTCGGACCGTAGATCGGCACGTCGCTGCTCCTCCGTTGCCTTGTGCTCCTCGTCGGTCCGACCTGCGCCAACATTCAATGTTTGCATAATGCAACCACATAGCCGATTGCGAAGAAAGTATAAACGCAGAGGGCCGCGGGTCAAGTATCGAAATCAGCAATTTCACCAGTTACCAATTTATGAGATAGCCAGTAGAATATATACTTCTCCGTTCAATCCAACAACTTAAGGAAAGGCCATCTCATTGAGTTCTCCCCTGCAAGCGCTCGAACAGCCAATCCCGGCATTTTCGTTTTTTAGATGGAACCAGGAATTACCCGATCTAGCGGAGGAGTACGGTGGCAACCAGCCCTTCCCGCACATTTACCTGCGCGACTTTCTTGACCCCGGCATGGCTCGCAGGATGGAGCTGGAATTCCCCAAGCCTGACACCGCTGCCTGGACCCAGTACAAGCATCACAACGAGAACAAGTTGGGGCTGGCAAAGAGCGATCTCTTCCCGCCATCCATCCGTGAGGCTGTCCAGGAACTCAACTCGCCCGATTTTGTGAGCTGGCTCTCCGAACTCACCGGTATTCCCGGCCTCATGCCCGATCCTAGTCTGGAGGGCGGTGGGTTACATCAGTCTGCGCGCGGCGGGTTCCTGAACATTCACACCGATTTCAGCATGCACCACTACCATAAGAACTGGCGCAGACGTGTGAATCTGATTCTTTACCTGAATAAGGGATGGCAAGAGGCCTGGGGTGGCGCGATCGAATTCTGGGAAACCTCAATGAGACGCTGCGTGGCCAAATATCCGCCGCTATTGAATCATGCTGTGATCTTCACCACCGATGAAATATCGCTCCACGGCTTCCCGGAACCGCTCCGCTGCCCGCAGAACGCGTCGCGCAAGAGCTTGGCGCTTTACTATTACACCCTCGAGCATGATGGCAAACCGGTGGTGCGTTCCACCAATTACCGGGCCCGCCCACAGGATGGCCTGCGACAAGCTGCCATGATTTGGCTCGACAAGACCGCGGTGGATCTGTATTCGAGAGCGAAAGCTCGTTTCGGATTTTCTGATGAGTTTGCCAGCAAAATGCTTGGGCTAATTTCGCGGAAGAAGTAGGCTATTGTTTCTGCGCCGCTCCGATGGCGCCTCGAGCGTAGTAGGTGACGTATCCTGGCTCCAGCCGGCGACCCTTCGCGCTGAATAGCCGGAAACGCGCGACCCCCATCTTTTGCAGGGCGAACTGCAATGTCGTTCCTAGGACTCCTAACCCATATGTAACGCTTCGCCGGAAGTTGATGGAAGATCCCTCCTCAAAGTATTTCGTAGGGCAGGAGACCTCGCCGATGCGGAAACCGAAATGCACGCATTGCGCCAGGACCTGATTGTCAAAAACGAAGTCATCGGAATTCTCGAGCAGCGGTAGCTCCAGCAGCACCTTGCGACTGAAGGCGCGATATCCGGTGTGGTATTCCGACAGCTTCACGCGCAGGAATATATTTTGGAACGCGGTAAGCATGCGGTTGAAAACATACTTATAGACCGGCATGCCGCCCTGCAGGGCGCGGCCTCCGATAATGCGCGAACCCAGCACGACGTCATAAACATCGAAAGCCACCATGCTGGCCATAGCTGTAACCAGCAGAGGCGTGTACTGATAATCGGGGTGCAGCATGATCACGACGTCGGCGCCTTCAGCCAGGGCTTCCCGATAGCAGGTTTGCTGGTTGCGTCCGTAGCCGTAGTTCTGGTCGTGAACGTAGAATTGCAATCCCAGTTGGTGGGCGACCTCTACCGTCCGGTCGGAACTGTGGTCGTCGACAAGAATGCGGATGTCGACTAGATCAGGCAGTTCGCGGACGGTCGCTTCCAGCGTCTTCTCCGCGTTGTAGGCGGGCAGAACTACAGCGATCCGTTTCCCATTAAGCATTCCATTCCCTTTGAAACGGTCTGGCGCGATGACTCTCGACGAAGGATGGCTATAGCTATGATAACCCGCCGCGACCAAGGAACTGCAACGAAAGTGCAAGGCCCGTGCCCTGACTGGCAGCGGCCCGACCGAAGTTTTTGTTGGTAAACTATCCTGAGGCATAAAAACTGGCCTCAAGCCGCGGTCGTTCATACTTGCATGTCCGAAAAACGCACACTTTTCGAAAAAGTTTGGGATGAGCACGTAGTGTCCGCGTCAGTGGGGCAATTGCCGCTCTTGTTTATCGACCTTCACCTGGTGCACGAAGTAACTTCGCCCCAGGCTTTTGATGGGTTGCGGACGGCTGGGCGCAAGGTTCGACAGCCGCATCGCACGGTCGCAACTGTGGATCACAACGTCCCGACCACTCCGCGCGGCACACCGATTAGTGATCCTATTGCCGCCCGCCAGATTCAGGCATTGCAACAGAACTGCAAAGAATTCGGAGTTCCGCTATTCGACATGGATTCTGCAGAGCAAGGTATCGTCCACGTGATCGGGCCGGAGCTGGGATTGACGCAGCCGGGAATGACGATTGTCTGTGGCGACAGCCATACGAGTACGCATGGAGCTTTTGGAGCGCTGGCGTTTGGGATTGGGACCTCTGAAGTCGAGCACGTGCTGGCCACTCAGTGTTTGCCGCAGCGCAAGCCGAAGACCATGCTGATCAGTGTGCGCGGAGAGCTGCCGGAAGGTGTAACAGCGAAGGATTTGGCGCTCGGGATTATTGGGCAGATCGGCACTGACGGCGCTGCGGGGCATGTTATCGAATACGCAGGCGAAGCGGTTCGAGCGCTGTCCATGGAAGGGCGAATGACGCTCTGCAACATGAGCATTGAGGCTGGAGCTCGCGCGGGAATGGTTGCGCCGGATGAGACGACGTTTGCGTATGTCAAAGGACGGCGCTTTGCTCCGAAAGAATGGGAGCAGGCGAGTGCCCACTGGCGCAGCTTGGCTTCTGATCCCGGAGCGCGATACGACAAAGTCGTCGAGA
>DAIMDJ010000149.1:3820-6905 GCA_036725905.1 Terriglobales bacterium | reverse complement strand
GCGCGTGGCCCTTTACTTTTGCGTAGGTTAACAGGAGCGGGGCGTCACCACGTCAGTTATTGACGGTGGAGTCCTCCAATTCTAAGCTGGCGAGGAGATTGAATCTCCGGTCGGAGGCGTTCGTCCATGTTGCGCAAGCTGCTGTGTTTGATAATGATCGCAGTTCTGCCGGGGGCTTTGCTGGCGGCTGATTCGGCGGGCGCCATGCTCTATGCCAAAGGCACAGCATGGTTGAACGGCAGCACGGTCCCGCGTTCTTCGGCGGTATTTCCCGGCGACCTGATCCAGACCAAGGCCAACTCTGTGGCCAATATTAACGCGGCGGGATCGAATGTTCTGATCGTCGCCGATTCTCTGGTCAAATTTGAAGGCACTGCGTTTTCGGTGGAGCACGGAAGCGTGAGCGTTGGGACCTCTAAAAAAGTGAGCACTCGCGCGGGTGAGGTGAAGGTAGAGCCAGTTTCTGACTCCTGGACACAGTATGATGTCAGCGAGAAAGATGGAACGGTTCAGATCGTCGCCCGCAAAGGCGATGTGAGCGTCAGCGACGAGACGGGGACTTCGACTCTGTCCCAGGGCCAGCAAACCACGCGCGAGCAGCCAGCAGAAAAGAATCAGAAGAAGAAGAAAGGGGGCGCGATCCCCGCTGCCGGCGGCAGCATTCTGGATTCAAAAGCCGTGTTATATGGCGGCATTGGAGCAGCGGGCGTGCTGACAGGCCTGATTCTGAGTCAGGGAGATGAACCGGTTAGTCCGGCCAAGCCGTGAAGTGGGTCTTGTACGCAAATGTCCGCACAACCTCCCCAAATCCGTTGACCGTAGCCGCCAGGCGAAATTACACTACCCACGTTCCCCCAATTTCCATCAGGACTTGCCTTGAAAACCTATCGTTCCCCGCGCACGCTTCTTGCTGAAGTTGAACATCTCCTCGCAACCAATAAGCCTTCATTCCATCATTCACCGCTGGAGGATGTCATTGATTTGCTTTGCCGAGGGCGCCACTATACCTGGATTGGAATCTACTTGGCGGTTGGCGAGAGCGGGTCGCAACAGCTTCTTGGAGCTGGCGGAAACGCCGAGCCGGCGCAGGTTGCGTTACCGGAGACGCGTTCCAAGATTTTAGTTTCCATCAAGCTTGCGAGCCGCGAACTGGGCGTTTTGGCGGTCGAGAGCGATCGCGAAAATGCCTTTGGCGCCGAAGATCGCGTGCTGCTCGAAGGTGTGGCCGACGCGCTGGCGCGATTCCTGGCAGGAAAGGGAAAATATCTGGTGAGAAAGGCGCGTCAAATCAGCGCTGAAAATTCAAATCCGAAACGCACGCCGCAAGCTGTTGCCACCCAGCCGCTCCGCTCAGCTGCAGTCGGAGAAAAGTAGAAACAATTCAATCTTTTTCTCAGGGCGAATACGCTTGATTGCAGCTTGAGGTAGACTCTTTCGATATTGCACCAAGATGAGGGTGGGCGATGCCGCGTCTGCATCTTGTTTTCTCGTTGATACTCATTCTCTCACTTATGTTGACCCCTTCCGGAACACAAGCGTTTGACGAGCGCACAGGCAGAGGAATTTTGCTGGTCGCGAACAAGGGGGATCGAAGTGTGAGCATTGTCGATGCAGAATCAGGCCGGCAGGTCGCGACTGTCGCGGAAGGCGGCACCACCGGGCATGAGTTGGCGGCTTCTCCCAATGGTGGCATTGCGTATGTTCCTATTTACGGTAATTCGGGCGTGGGCAAACCAGGGAGTGACGGCCGCAACATTGTCGTGATTGACATTGGCGCGCGCAAGGTGATCGGCAATGTCGATTTCGGCCACGGTGTTCGGCCGCACTGCGCAGTATTTGGACCGAAGGATGGCATGCTTTACGTCACTACTGAACTCGACGACTCGGTTAGCGTCATTGATCCGCGCACGCTGAAGATCGTGGGGTCAATTCCAACGGGACAGGCAGAGTCGCATATGCTTGCGATCGCACGCGACGGACGCCGAGGCTACACAGCCAACGTCGGCCCGGGCACTGTTTCTGTTCTCGATCTGGAAAAGCGAAAAACCGTGAAAGTAATTCCTGTTGCTGGACAAATCCAGCGTATTTCGCTTTCGGTGGACGACCACAGCGTTTTCACTTCGGACCAGATGAAGCCTCGGCTCGCCGTAATTGATACCGGTACGCTCCGCGTAAAGACTTGGATACCTTTGGAAGCCCCCGGTTATGGAACTGGCTCTACTCCTGATGGTCATTGGCTAGTAGTGGCGATGCCAAGGGCTAACAAAGTAGCGGTCGTGGACCTCGCTACCATGAAGATGACGCACACGATTGATGTTCCCGCTGCTCCACAGGAGATTCTCGTCCGTCCTGATGGTCTTGTGGTCTACGCTTCCTGTGATGCGAGCCAGGAAATTGCTGTCATTCGCGTTTCGGATTGGACTGTCGAAAAGTTAATTCACGTAGGTAAAGGCGCTGACGGGCTGGCCTGGGCCGCTGCAAAGTAGACACGGACGAAGTATTCTCTCATTAGGAGATTGTAGACTCCGTTCCAGATCCCACCCTTGCCGTTTCTTCCTGGATTCTCCTCCACGCGCGCTCTACGTGCCTGGCCTGGGTGTTGGTTTGCCCGACGCAAAAGCGCAGCGTGAGCCGATCGTTCAGCCGCGTATGCGTGAGGTAAAGATCGCCGCTGCGGTTGAGGCGATCCATTAGGTCCTGATTGATCTGATCTCCGCCTTTGTGCCGGAAGCAAACCAGATTCAAGGGCACTGGCGCGGCCAGTTCAAACTCCGCATCTTGCTTCACCCACTCGGCGAACTGCTGCGCCAACCGCACGTGCTCGCGGACATGATGCTGAAGGCCCTGCACTCCGTAATGCCGGATCACAAACCACAGCTTTAGAGAGCGGAATCGGCGTCCGAGAGGAATCTGCCAGTCGCGATAGTCGATTACGGCGCCAGTCTCGGTTGCTTTGTTGCGCAAATATTCCGGCAGAACGCTCAAAGTTTGAATCAGCGCCTTGCGATCGGCCACGTAAAAGCAATCGCAATCGAAGTTCGTGAACATCCACTTGTGAGGGTTGAAGCAGTAGCTATCGGCGAAC
>DAIMDJ010000149.1:1334-3720 GCA_036725905.1 Terriglobales bacterium | reverse complement strand
CCCAATCCGGCGATCTGAACCGCTTTTTCGATTGACGAATGCGCTTGCGTGGACGTGTACGCCACCAGCCTTCCGTCGCAGCCGCGCTTGTTGCTGGCAAAATTAGTGGCGCGCTCCCGCGCAGCCAATAGCGCGCAAAGCGACGCGCTCGAAGCGGTGTCCTGAATTACGCCGCCTCCGGTATCGCTCGATAGAAACTTCTGTGGAAGATCGAGCATTTGCACCAGCCAATCGAGCATGTGAGTTTCCAGCTCCGTACAAGCGGGACTTGTGGCCCACAGCATGCCCTGCACGCCCAGTCCTGAAGAAAGTAAATCGCCCAGAATGGAAGCGCCTGAGTTGTTGCAAGGGAAGTACGCGAAGAAATTCGGGGACTGCCAATGAGTGATGCCGGGCAGAATCAGCTTCTCCACATCTTTGAGCATGGTTTCGAACGGCTCACCTTTGGCAGGAGGGTTAGCTGGCAGTGAGCCGCGAATTTGTCCCGGTTCCACACGCGACAACACAGGGAATGACTCAATCCGCTGGAAGTACTCGGCAAGCCAATCCACTACTTCGTGGCCGCGCCGCCGGAACTCTTCTGGAGTCATATGAAAATTGTTCTCAGATGGCACGGCGCCTCCTTTTGCGCGTCGAAAATCGATCCCGCGGGTCACGAGCTACCAACGTAACTCAAGTTACCCGCTCTTTTGGCCGAAGCGTCTTTGTAGCACAAAGAGTTGCGTGTGGACGAGTGCGCACTGTGCAATCGTCGGGAGCACGTCTTTGCACGGCATGATCTTCTCTGAGTTACGCAGCTATGCCGAGGACAAGCTCGGCCCCGGAGCGTGGAACGCCGTGCTTAAGCGCGCTCGTCTGGAACAGTCAGTCTACCTTCCCATTCAGGAGTATCCCGATTGTGAAGCATCTGCGCTGATTGCAGCTGTGTCCGCGGTGACGCGGAGAAACCTTTCGGTGGTACTCGAAGATTTTGGCGAATTCATCGCCCCTGCCCTGATCAAGCTGCACGGCCATCTGCTCCTGCCCGAGTGGAAGACCATCGACGTCATCGATCATACGGAAGGGACCATTCATTCGGTTGTACGGATGAAGGATCCTGCAGCCGCTCCGCCCCATTTGACAACCAAGCGTTTGGGCCCGGACGAGGTACTGCTGGTCTATACTTCACCGCGCAAAATGTGCGCGCTAGCGGTCGGAATCAGCAGGGGGCTGGCGAAGCACTTTGAGGAGACGATTGTAGCCAATCATCGCATGTGCATGCACCGGGGTGCTCCACGCTGCGAGATCATTTTTCGCAAAATGCGCGAGCCGCGGGTGGCCAAAGGTCCCCAATAAAGACTCAGTTCATCTGCCCGTAGTACACGCGCGTGTCGTACTCGAAGATTATCCGGTTGTTCACCTGATTTGAGTCGAAGATTCGCCGCAATTCCCGCAACATCGGCTCGTGCTTCGGATCGCCTGCTCGCGGTGTGTACGAGGATGATAGGAGCCTGCCCTCGAGACCTGCGTAATCGAAATCTTGGCGGTTATCGAAGACGCGCGCGTGGAATTCAGAAGGGGCGAAAAACGCTTTTATCGTGCGGTTCGCGTCCAAACGCCGCACCTCGTGATAATCGGTGCCATAGCGGAGTAGCAGATCTTCATATTCGCGCGAAAACCGGGACGCATTGATCCGACGGTCATTCCAGAGCAAAACGGTCCAGCCGCCGGGTTTGAGAATGCGAACGAACTCCTGCCGCGCTTTTCCGGGATCGAACCAATGCGCCGCCTGTGCCGCCGTAATGATGTCAACGCTGTGATCTGGCAAGGTCGTTGCTTCGGCTGTTCCATCCACGCTTGTGAACCGCGAATATCCCGCCAGGAACTTCTCCGCGGCCCGGCGCATCTTCGCGTTTGGTTCCACTCCGAAAACGCGCGCGCCGGTTTCAAGCACGATGCGGGTTAATATGCCGGTGCCGGATGCGATATCCGCAACCACTGACTCCGCTGCAAGTCTGCATTCTGTTTTCAGAAGCTGGATCACCTCCGGCGGATATGCTGGACGATAGCGGGCATAATCTTCGACGCGCGACGAAAATCTCTGCGTAGCATCTCTTACAGGCATAGCCCAAGTTTATAGCGGTCAAGGAGTACAATCATCGGTTTCGCAACGCGGGGCCGGAGAACCAAAAGGGAAGTGTCAGTGATACAGCCCGGAGAAATAGCGCCGGATTTCGACTTGCCTGCTCTGATTGGCGGGGTAAAGAAGCGATTCCATTTGGCCGAGCGCATTGGCAAGCAGCAGCTGGTGCTTGCGTTCTATCCGCTTAATTGGGACCCGGTTAGCGCGCGCCAGATGGTGAATTATCAAGTGCACCGGGAGAAGCTGCTGGCGAGCGGGGCGGAA
>DAIMDJ010000149.1:0-1234 GCA_036725905.1 Terriglobales bacterium | reverse complement strand
CCATCGAATCTCGTTTCCTCGCGGTTCCTGATCCCAAGCTCGCCGAAGCGCACCTGCGCACCTTAACGCAAGCACCGCATATGGCGGGCACCCCGGAAGACAAGGCCACTGCCGAGTATGTGGCACAGAAATTCCGCGAAGCGGGCCTGGAAACTGAAATCGTTGAATACAAAGTTTGGATGAATTATCCGAGCGAGATCAGCGTGGATGTGACGGCGCCTGTGGGTGTCACAATGCACGGGCCCACACGCGAACATGTGGATGGCGATCCTTATCAGGACGATCCGCGAGTGGTTATGCCCTTCAATGGCATGTCTCCGTCCGGTGACGTAGAAGGCGAAGTCGTTTATGCGAATTATGGGTCGCCTCAGGACTTCAAGAAGTTGGAGGATTTGAAGGTTGATGTGCGCGGCAAGATCGTGCTGGTGCGGTACGGTGAGAATTTTCGTGGGGTAAAAGCCTTCGTTGCTCAGGAACATGGCGCGGCAGGCGTCCTTATTTATTCTGATCCGGCGGACGACGGCTGGCGGCGTGGCGATAAATATCCGCAAGGCCCGTGGCGTCCTGATACGGGCGTGCAGCGCGGCTCGATCGGCTACATGTTCCAGTTCCCGGGTGATCCCACGACGCCGGGTGTTGCATCGGTTCCTTCTCTGCCGGATTCGAAGCGCGTTCCGCCGCAAGAGTCAGCGCAGTTGCCCAAGATTCCGACAACGCCTCTCTCTTACGCTGATGCTTGGCCGATCCTGGAGCATCTCCTAGGACCTGATTCGCCCCGCGATTGGCAGGGTTCGTTGCCTTTCACGTATCACGTTGGCCCAGGGCCAACGAAAGTAAGGATGCACCTCAAGCAGGATTATCAGTACCGCACAATTTGGGACGTAATCGGCAAAGTCCGCGGCGACGAATTTCCTGACGAATGGGTCGTCGGCGGAAATCATCGCGATGCCTGGGTGTATGGAGCCGTCGATCCCAATAGCGGTACGGCTGCCATGCTTGAGGC
This sequence comes from Terriglobales bacterium, assembly GCA_036725905.1. Lineage (GTDB taxonomy): Bacteria > Acidobacteriota > Terriglobia > Terriglobales > Acidobacteriaceae > QIAB01. Next base: position 231 of record DAIMDJ010000149.1, on the reverse strand, counting down.
AGCACACGGCATTGGTGAACTGTTGAAGTCGGGGTGGAAGCCGAAGCGCACGATTGTCTTCGGCAGTTGGGATGCGGAAGAAGAAGGACTGATCGGCTCGACAGAATGGGGGGAGCAGCACGCATCGGATCTCGCGAATGCGCCGGCATATTTCAATATGGATGTGGCGGTTTCTGGCGCGAAGTTCGGCGCTTCATCGGTTCCCAGCCTCAAGCAATTTTTGCGCGACGT
>DAIMDJ010000148.1:0-6942 GCA_036725905.1 Terriglobales bacterium | reverse complement strand
AATCTTGCTCATCCGCCCTCTATTTCCTCCGGACTGTCCCGCTAAGTCTTCATAGCAACCTCACGGCGTCAGTTTCAGTTGCGCGCTCCAGCGCGAGTTTACTTCTGTTGCTCTTCCTCGGAGGGAGTTTGCTCCTCTCCGGATTTTTCTGTCTCCGCAGCAATATCTGCCGGCTCTTCTTCTGATGGCAATTCCACAGCTTCAGCGGAGTCCGCTGCCGCTTCGTCTGCCGGAACTGGCTGAGCTTCTGCGGAAGCCTCGGGCGAAGCTCCTTCTGCAGGAACCTCAACGGCACCTTCTTCTAAAGGAGTCTCAGCGGCACCCGCTTCCGCGCCTGCGGCCGCTTCCCCTGCTTCCAATGCTGAAAAGTAATTATTTACCGCCAGGCTGATTTTTTCCACTGTCTTAGGGCCAATTCCCTCGATGGCCTCAAGCTGCTCCGGTGTCATATCCGCCAGCGCTTCCACAGTGGTCACGCCAGCAGCACTCAGTTTTTCAACCAACCCCTCGCCCAGTCCCGGCACATTCTCCAGCGGAGTTGCCGTCGCGCCCACCAGCGCGGACATCTGCTCCTCCACTTCCTGGCGCTTCTCTTCTTCGCTCTTGATGTCGATCTTCCAGCCGAGCAGCTTCGCCGCCAGACGTACATTCTGTCCCTTCTTGCCGATTGCAAGCGAGAGCTGGCTGTCATCCACTACTACTTCTAAATGCTTTTCAGCCGACTCAAGAACCGTGACACGGCTCACTTTGGCCGGCTGTAACGCCTTTTCGGCGAACGTCACTGGATCCTCGTGATACTCAATGATGTCGATCTTTTCGCCGCGCAGTTCGCGGATGATCGATTGCAAGCGCATGCCCTTCATCCCGACGCAAGCGCCGACCGCGTCCACGTCTTTGTCCTTGGACATGACCGCGATCTTCGTTCGTTCGCCTGCCTCGCGCGCAATCGCCCGAATCACTACAGTTCCGTCATAAATCTCAGGAACCTCGGTCTGGAACAGATGCTGAACCAGCTCCGGCGCTGCGCGCGAAACCACGACAGCCGGTCCCTTCGAGGCTTTCTCCACCCGTGCGATAACTACGCGCACGCGCTCACCCATCGCAAACGACTCCAGCCGCGACTGCTCTTTGCGCGGCATGCGCGCTTCGGCCTTGCCGATGTCAAGAATTACATCTGGACCTTCAATGCGCTTCACCGTGGCGTTCACAATCTCGCCGACACGCCCGATGTACTCGTTGTAAACCGTATCGCGCTCGGCTTCGCGCACTTTCTGAAAGATCACCTGCTTCGCGAGCTGTGCAGCGATGCGCCCCAAAATTCCTTCAGTCACTTTGGGAATTTTCAGCTCGCCGCCGATCTCCGCGCCCGGGTCAACCTTGCGGGCATCATCCACTGTGACTTGCAGTTGCGGGTCCTCCACCTGCTCGGGCGACTCGACAATCGACTTCACCGCAAATGCGTTGATCTTGCCTGTTTCCTTGTCCAACTCAGCGCGCAAGTTCTCTTGTGTCTTATAGTATTTGCGTGTCGCGACAACAATGGCGTCTTCCACCGCGCTCACTACGATCTGCGGATCAATGCCCTTCTCTTTACTCAGGGCGTCAATAGTGTTGTAAAGCTCGCTTGCCATAGATAATTCCGACCTCAGACTTCAGATGTCAGGCTTCAGATCTCGATACTGTCTTGCTTAGGTCTGAGGTCCGACGCCTGAGGTCTGTTTTTAAATTTCCGGTACCAGATTGGCCTTCTCTACATTCGCCAGGTCAATCTCCAGCCGCTGCTCACCATCACTGCGAAACTTCTTGCGTGCCGTGCTCATGTCGAGGGTTAAACGGCCTTGCTGAAAGCTCTCCAGCTTCCCTTCAAAAAAACGATTTCCATTTACCGGATTGCGCGTCGTCAACTTTACCCGGCTCCCGGTAAAGCGCTCGTAATCCGCCGGGCGAACCAGCTTTCGATCCAGCCCCGGAGAGGAAACCTCCAGCGTGTAAGAACCGCCAGGGACCGCGTCCTCAACATCCAAAATCGTCCCCACTTCCCGGCTTAGGTTCGCGCAGTCCTCGTGTGTAACTCCTGCCGGCTTATCAATTACAATTCGCAGCATGCGCGCCTTGCCTCCACCGCGCAGCTCCACTTCCACCACCTCCAACCCGCTGGAGGCAGCGACGCGCTCCGCAATCTCGCGCACCCGCTCGGCCTCAAATGCCATGTAACCAGTAACTTACAATATGCCTTGGGTTATGAAACCGGCTGAAACTAAAAAGTGGGCTTGCGCCCACTGGTGTGTTTCGCCAATCCTGGTACTACACAACAGTTTCCAGATACAAATATACGCCGCTCGGAATGAAAAAACAAACGACCAGCGGCACCCGATGACGTCAAGCTGCTTGTGTAAATAGGTTGAGGGTGCGGGTTTTCCATTCCAGATTGAATCTCTGGAAGATGGAGTAGATGATGCGATACGGGCGGCGAAGACCGCGCTAGCGGAAGCGGAACGGCGTTGGGCAAAGGCCCAGAACAACCAGCCACTACGAACATCACGAAAGACAGCTGCGGTGGCTAGGCAGACGCTGGACCTTCATGGTCAGCCCGGTCGCCTAACTGCCGACGACTGTGATGCGAGAGCGGCCAAGGGCGGCATAGGCGGCATCTCCGGAAGTGTTTGATTTTGAGCGCCGTAAAGTACAAAGCACAGCAAGTCATAAGGTCGGCTCACCGGCGAAGGAAACGGCACGATACGGCTTGGATCTCCGCTCGACTCGACAACATGATGCTCGGTCGTCTTCATTTCTGCCTTGGTCGACCATGCACACGCTCTGGCAGCCTTGACCGGCTCAGACTCGGCTGATAATTTTGATCCCCTCCGTGAATACCTGGGGGGCGAACTCTCTGAGTCTACGGGAGAAATCTGTCTGGCCAAGCCTGACCCGGCGCAACTTTCTCATTCGCTGCTGCCAGGGAGCCTCCGCGGGGCTGTTTCCCGCGGGCCTGCGCGGTCTCGGCTTCACTTCCACGAATGCTTTCGATTTCCAAGCACCATCCGTCCCTGAGTTCCATCTGCATCCTCACTATCGAGCCAAGCTGCCGCTCGAAGCCACTTTGCTCAAGACGGAAGCGGGCCTTGATGTTTTCATCACGGAAAAACATGCCGAGCAGATTGCAGCGATTCTCGCGCAGTGGAGCGCAGGCTTGCTGCGGTCTCCTCAGGACATCCAGGCGGTCGAGCGAGTGCTCACGCCGGATTTCGTCGGATCGTCGCTTCAGCCTGCTGAATCGCGACTGGTGCGTTCTGGTCCGGTGTTGGAAATCCATCAAAATAAATTTGCGCGCCAGCCTGCTCTCGGACGGGATGCATTCCTACAGGGCTTGCGGTCTGCGTTAAGTGGGTTTTCTGAGATTGTGACCGCGGAATTCCAGGTGACGAGTATCGATGCGTTCTCCGGCGGCCTGCGCGCTCGCGTTCGCTATGAGTTAGTAGGCTCTGGTAAGGACTTCTACCGCGAGCAACGCGTCGGGCGATGGGAACTCACGTGGCAGCGGTCATCATCTGGTGAATTTCGGCTCAGAAACTGGGAAGCCTTAGATGAGACCCAGAGCCGATCAGCCAGACCGATTTTCGTTGACGTCACTGCGCAGGCATTCGGCAGTAATTCCTCCTACTCTTCCCAATTGCTTCGCGGTACTGACTACTGGCGAACGTTTTTGGATGGCGCTTGCGGCATTGATATCTACGGTCACAATGGTGTTTCGGTAGGCGACATCGACAATGACGGTTTCGATGATGTTTATCTGTGCCAGCCGGCCGGTCTGCCTAATCGTCTTTATCGCAATCGAGGAGACGGAACGTTCGAAGACATCACCGAATCATCTGGCGTCGGCGTTCTGGAAAATACGGCGTGCGCTATATTTGCCGACATCGACAATGACGGTCGGCAGGACTTGATCGTCGTTCGTACGAACGGGCCTCTCTTATTTCTGAATGAAGGCGGCGGCAAATTTCGTCAGAAGCGAAACGCGTTCCAGTTTGCCAGCGCTCCTCAGGGGACATTCACGGGTGCGGCTGTTGCCGATTACGACCGCGACGGCTGGCTGGATGTCTACTTTTGCCTGTATGTGTATTACCAGGGCACGGACCAGTACAAATATCCCTCTCCTTATTACGATGCCGAGAATGGTCCGCCCAACTTCATGATGCGAAACAATCGCGATGGAACTTTCAGCGACGTCACGGCGCGAACGGGTCTCTACAAAAACAACAACCGCTACAGTTTTTGCTGCGGCTGGAACGATTACAACCGTGACGGCTGGCCCGACCTTTATGTCGTGAACGACTTCGGCCGCAAGAATTTATACCGCAACAATGGCGACGGAACCTTTACGGATATCGCTGGGCAGGCGGGCGTGGAAGACGTTGGCGCGGGAATGGGCGTTTGCTGGTTCGATTACGACAATGATGGCGCTGACGATATCTACGTAGCCGATATGTGGACGGCTGCCGGCGAACGCATTTCAACCCAGCAAATTTTCCAGAAGGCCGCACCGGAAAAAGTGCGCGCAATGTATCGCAAGCACGCGATTGGGAACTCTCTTTTCCGGAATAACGGCGACGGTTCTTTCCACGATGCAAGTGGCCCCGCTGGCGTTGGGATGGGCCGCTGGTCGTGGTCGTGCGATGCCTGGGATTTTGATCACGATGGTTTTTCCGATCTTTACATCACCAATGGAATGGTCTCTGGTGCTGCGCGCGAAGACCTCAATAGTTTTTTCTGGCGCCAGGTGGTTGCCAATTCGCCCAACGAAGCCAAGCCTTCGCACGACTACGAACAGGGATGGAACGCTATTAACGAACTGATCCGCGCCGACGGCACTTGGAGTGGGTTTGAGCGCAATGTGTTTTACGCAAATAACCGTGACGGCACATTTTCTGACGTATCCGGCGCCGTGGGCCTGGACTTTATGGAGGATGGTAGGGCATTTGCGCTCGCCGATTTCGATCACGATGGCCGGCTGGAGGTATTGCTAAAAAATCGCAACGGCCCGCAGTTGCGGCTGTTGAGCAACATAATGAAAGATCTGCCGCCCTCAATTTCTTTTCGTTTGCGTGGCGTGAAGAGCAATCGTGACGCGATCGGCGCCGTGGTTACCTTGCAAACCGAATCTGGCCGCCAGACTCGCACGCTTCAGGCTGGTTCAGGATTTCTTTCCCAGCACAGCAAAGAAGTGTTCTTTGGATTGGGAGACGCTAAAGGGCCTATGCGAGCCTCAATCCGCTGGCCGAGCGGGCTGGTTCAGAAGCTCCATGATCTCCCGCTCAATCATCGGATTTGGGTGGAAGAGGGAACCGAGCCATCTCGAGTTGAGCCCTTCAAAATGGGGCGCGCTGAATTTTCAGCTTCGAAGCCGCAAGAAACCCAGCCGCTTCCCACCGCAGTTGAAACCTGGCTGCTGGCGCCTCTTCCAGCGCCGGATTTTTCTCTTCCAGACTTGTCTGGACGAACTCGCCCCCTGAGCTCACTTCGCGGCAAACCAGTGCTTCTAAATTTCTGGAGCACGCAATCGGCGAATTACCAGGAAGAATTGCAAGTTTTCAACCAGGTTTATAGGCGATGGGCCGCTCAAGGGCTTCAACTCCTCACCGTAAGCGTTGACGATTCTACCGACCCTGGAAACTTGCAATCCCTGGCGCGCGACCCGAATCTTTCATTCCCTATTCTTCTCGGATCGGACGACGTGGCCGGCATCTACAACATTCTTTATCGATATTTGTTTGACCGGCATCGCGACCTGGGCCTTCCAACATCATTCTTGATTAACAACCAGGGGGAAATCGTCAAGGTTTATCAGGGGCCGGTTAACCCGGAGCACGTCGAAACGGATTTCCGCTACATTCCTCAAACGGCGGCCGAACGGATAGCAGAAGCTCTGCCGTTTCCGGGTGTCATCGAGAGTTCAGAGTTTCGCCGCAATCATCTTTCTTATGGTTCCGTCTTTTTTCAGCGGGAATATTTTGATCAGGCCGAAGCGTCGTTCCGGTCTGCGCTGCGCGACGATCCGGCGAGCGCCGAGGCACTCTATGGTTTAGGGAGCGTCTACCTGAAGCAAGAGAAGACTGCTGACGCCCGCCAGGCCTTTGAGCAGGCGATCAAACTTCAGGCGAGTTATCCCGATACTTTGCCGAATGCGTGGAATAATCTCGGACTCTTGTTAACGCGGGAAGGGCGGACGACGGAAGCGATTCCGTACTTTCAGCAAGCGCTCAAGCTCAGCCCCGATCATTTGGTTGCGTTGGAAAATTTGGGCAATGCTTATCGCGCGCAGAAGCAGTGGGATGAAGCGCGCAAAGTGCTGGAGCATGCGGTTGCAATAGGGCCTGAAGATCCTGACGCGAGCTACAGCCTGGGCATGGTGTTTGCCCAACTTAATGACACTCAGCAAGCCTACGAATATCTGCAGCGAGCGTTGAAGCTTCGCCCCGATTATCCTGAGGCCCTAAACAATATGGGCGTGCTCTATCTGCGCACGCAGCGTCGAGATGAGGCGGTGGCAAGTTTTCAAGAGTGCATTCGGGTTGCGCCGGGCTTCGACCAGTCGTATTTGAATCTCGCCAGAGTCTATGCGCTAGAAGGCGCGCCGGACAAGGCTCGAAGCACTCTTCTTGATCTTCTCAAACACCATCCTGGTCACGATCAGGCCCAGGAGATGCTGAAGCAACTTCCGAAATAAGGCTGGATGGCGCGTATTCGGTATACGAGTATCCGCGCAGGTGCGACTCCTTAGGATAGCGCAAAATAGAACAGGACTGCGCCTGAGACAAGCATTCAGGTTCCGGCGATTCGGGAGTGTAAACAGAAGCGATTCCACATTAAGAAGCCCAAGGTGTCCGTCTGGAAGCTTGTTACTCGTTGGCCCGCGCCACCAGAAGGATTGCCAGGCAGTAAGAG
>DAIMDJ010000147.1:3954-6983 GCA_036725905.1 Terriglobales bacterium | reverse complement strand
CCTCGCGTCCCAGTTGTTCCGCGTCGTTCAGGCGCCCGGCTTGCAAATAGCTCAATAGCAAGCCGCGATTTGCTTGCAGATTCTGCGGCGCCGAATGCCGCACTCGCTGAAAATCTTGAATCGCGTGCTCGAAGTCTCCGCGGTCCAGCGCGGCTTGACCTTCTCGCAGGAGGGGTTGCACCGACTGTGCGTATAGGAGGCCGCAGAAAAATGCCACTAACAGCCAAGGCCATATCAACCACGGTGTCGTCTTAGGCATAGAACTACTCAGCAAGTGGAAGCGCTGCAGGACTCTCAGCCGAATCGTAATAGTTGCGGGGAACTCGCGCAATGCAGCGAGAATGCATTCACCCTGCCGCGAATGAAGAGCCTACGGTCTAGGGCTTCGTTTTTTCCGCATCCGCAATGGCTTGACGCAACTTCTCAACGGCGGGAACGGTTGGATGCTGCAAACCGTTATGGGCCATATACCGCCATAGTGGCGGCGAATCCAGCGGATAATCAACGCCGCCCAGATAAACAGCCAATACGTCATCTGGAGAACTGACTTCGGAGCGCATTGTTGGAGTGCCATTCCCTTCAGTACCTGAGGCGCTCAAATCCGGAGGCGTTCCCCTCCTTCCACGAATCGTTATGCCGCTGTCGACTGGATTTAAAACCACCGGAGGCTCATTGGGAACGCCGCCGATAGTCGGCTTGATCGGCTTCCCACCCTTACGGACAACCAAAATCAAATCGGCGTTCGCGGTGTTGAGCGTGGTCTTGAGGCGGCCCCATTTCTGCAGCGCAGCTTCCACGTCAGACCGTGCAGTCTCGTTCTCGCCGGGGCTCATAACCGGTATGCCAGCGTCGGGGTCGACGACAACTGCGACGAACTGTGCGCGAAGGATCGCTGCCGGTAAGCTCGGCTTTTTCTTGTCTTTTGAACTGGAGGGAATGGCGAGGAGTAGAACAGCTAGTCCGATTGCCGAGCGCTTTGGCATGGCAACCTCCTGAAAGGGCGAGTATACCTTTAGCCGGATGCGCGCAGCCGGAATAAAGGTTGCGCTAGTGGTTTGCGATGTCTCTACTCGCCCTTATAAAGTAATCGCATTGTGGACATCGTTGATTACTTGCATCGCCTATTCGCCTATGATGATTGGGCAAACCGGGAAGTGCTGTCGTCACTTCGCACCGCGCCGAACCCGCCACCGCAGTCGTTGAAGCTGACCGCGCACATTCTCTCGGCTGAGGGGCTATGGTTGGCGCGCCTGAAGCAGCAAAAGCCAGCGCTTTCTGTCTGGCCAGAACTCGCACTCGCCCAGTGCAAAGCTGAGGCGGACGTGCTCGGCGCCTCATGGAGGTCTTACCTCGAGGAATGCAGATAGGCCGGTTTGTCGCGTCAGATCAGCTATGTGAATAGCAAGGGAGAAACCTGGTCCAGCCAAGTCAATGACGTCCTGCTCCACGTCATTACCCACTCTGCATATCATCGTGGCCAGATTGCCAGCGACATGCGCGCCGCTGGCCTCACTCCCGCTTATACGGACTTCATCCACGCCATCCGGCAGGAGATCGTGAAGTGAGGATGGCGTTGGATCGGTTCACTGCATTTCTCATTTTTCAGCTATTCGTCGCGCTGGTCGTAATTCTGTTAATTGTCTTTCGTCCCGGGCCGTGGAGTACTGCACGATGGATCGGCTTGAGCATCGCTCTTCCCGCTGCCGTGCTGCTCTTTGTGGCCCGATGGCAGTTGGGCAGGTCGTTTTCGGTGACGCCTCAAGCCCGCCAGCTTGTCACGCACGGACTTTACTCTAAAATTCGCAACCCGAATTTATGTTTTCAGCGGCCTGATGTTGGCCGGAATCGTAATCGCGCTGGAAAGGCCATACGCACTGTTGTTTCTGCTCGTTCTGATTCCTGTTCAGGTTCTCCGCGCAAATAAAGAGGCCAAGGTTCTCGAAGCCAAGTTCGGCGAAACCTACCGCGAATACAAAGCAAAGACCTGGTTCTAATGCCAGCGCGCCGTGCCATGTAGAATCTTCTGCGATGAAAAGATTCCTCGCTTTTATTTTCCTTTTCTCTCTAGTCGCGCTTCTGTTCGCAGTTCCGCTGCCTAAATTCGAACCTCTTCCCACGCCGCTTTCGAACAATGCCGTCGCAGAAGTCAAGAGCCGCGGATCGCTTCTCCTGTACTCGTTCATGGGCATCGGACCCAAGAAAACTTGGGATGCGGTCACAAGCGCTGGCTACTATTTGGATATCGATACCGGCAAATGGAGTCTGACACATCCGGTCCCCGGAACTGCTGGCCGGATTGCCGCGGTAGCGGCAGGCGCACGCGACCACATATTTCTGTTTGGCGGCTATGCCGTCGATGCGCAGGGTGGCGAAATCACGGTCCCCGATGTCAACGTTTATGAACCACTGAGAGATCTCTGGTTCCGGGGAGCAGATATTCCCGTGGCGGTGGATGATTCGGTCGCCGGCGTGTATCACGATCGCTTCATTTACTTAGTCAGCGGATGGTCAAAGACCGACGCGGTCCGCGATGTTCAGATCTACGACGCGGAGAAGAATAAATGGCTCCAAGGCACGCGGATCCCCGGTACTCCGGTTTTTGGCCATGCCGGCGGACTGGTTGGCGACACGATCGTCTACGTGGACGGCGCACAAAAGAACCCTTCAGCGGATCAGCCTAAATATGTCGCCTCCGACGAATGCTGGATGGGCAAGATCGATCATCATGATCCCGCAAAAATTCTGTGGACAAAACTTCCCACTCATCCCGGCAATGCGCGCTACCGCATTGCCGCCGGGAGCTCGGAGAAAGATCAAATGATCTATTTCTCTGGCGGTACCGATAATCCTTACAACTTCAATGGAATCGGGTACGATGGCAAGCCTTCCGAGCCTTCACCGGTGACCTTCGCATTCAATGCGCGTACCGCTAAGTGGGAGACTCTCAGCCAAAACACGCCAAATCCAACCATGGATCATCGCGGGTTGCTGGTGATACCAGAGGGTTTGGTCATCGTGGGCGGCATGGA
>DAIMDJ010000147.1:0-3854 GCA_036725905.1 Terriglobales bacterium | reverse complement strand
GCAAAACCGAAGTAGTTTCTTGTTAGCAATGCGGCGGTATTTTATGAAGCGGTGGCAGTGGGTTCTGCTCATAGTCGAACTGGCCTTGTTTGCCATTATTCTGATCTTGCCTCAGGTTGATCTGCCCGACTTTACATTTCACGGAGGCACTGCGCCGACAGCAATGAAAGCGCGCATCTCGCCTGTGCCGGCCCGCATCGCAATTGTCATCGCTCCAAGCATGGGCGTTCTGGAGCAGGATGTGCGATTGCGCACCGACACGCTGGACAGTTCAGCTCCTTCCACTGTGCATTCCCGTCTCTCCTTGTTCTGTGTCCTGATCTGCTAGCCAGAACTCTCCTCTGACTTTCACGTGTTGAAAGGTTTGCTCCGCGCGGGCGTGCCTGCTCTTTTAGGGGTGCGCGGAGCGAGTGGGGCAGCCGCCCCGGTTGTGGCATCTGCTGGGATCTTGGAGAGGGACCCGGCTGCCGGAACTGTTGAGTAGCTGCCCCGGCTTTTTTCCGCCGCACAATCGAAACACAGTACTATTCTGCGTCAGGAGCCAGGCTGCGAGCCTACCGTGCGCGTGCCAAAACCAGCGTCACATCATCCGGCTGCTCGTTGGCACCGATCCAATCATCTACGGCAGCGGTTACAATTTCGCTGATTCGCGCCAGCGGCAGGTGCCGGTTCTCCTGCACCAATTCGATGAGCCGTCGCTCGCCGAATTCGCCAAAGTCGTTTTCTGGTTCGGTCACTCCGTCGCTGTACGCGAGAAAAATCTCGCCGCAATGAAGATGCACTTCAGCTTCATCGTAGCTGACCTGCTCGAATAAACCCACCACGGTCCCCCCCTGATCCAGCCTGCGCAGCGAACCGTCTTCACCCAAAATGATGGGCGGCAAATGCCCGCCATTGCTGTAAATGAGCCTCCGCTCACGGTCTTCGTACATGCCCAAGAACAACGTGGCGTACTTCTCCATCGGCGTACTCTGGTAAAGCTGATGATTGAGCAGCGCTAGCATGGTGGACGGAGAGACCTCCGCGCCCTGCATTGACGCCAACATCGTCCCCGAACCCGGCCGCTGCCCCACAGCCATGGCTTCCCGCAAAACCGGAATTCCTTCAATGCTGTAAGCCCGTACCGCCGAATGGATGGTTGCCATCAGCAGTGCCGCCGAGATTCCCTTGCCACTGATGTCGCCAACAGCCAGAATCAGTCGGTCCGAATTCACGGTGAGGAAATCGTAATAATCGCCACTGACCGTGCGCGCGGGGCGGCAAAACCCATGCACTTCGAGCGACGGCAATTGCGAAATGTGCTGCGGGAAAAGCATCGCCTGCACTTCCTGCGCGATGGCCAGCTCATTCTCCAGTCTTTGCTTCGCTTTCTGCTCCTCGATCAGGTTCTCGATCGAAGCAGTCATAGAATTGAACGAGTTGGCAAGCGTGGCGAGCTGATCACTCGACTTGACCGGAATGCGATGGCTGAAATCCCCGCGATTGATGTGCTTGGTCGCCAGATAAAGTTGGGCGACGGCTCGAGTCACCGTGCGGGTAAGGCGTGTACCGATAAAGAGCGCCAGTAACTCGATGACGGCGAAACTGACGGCCACGACAAACAAGAAAAGCTCGACACCTCGAACGAAATCACCGAACGTGGCGAACAGGCGGGCGTAGAGCATGGATGGCCTGGTTTCGACACGCAGAAGAGCGCCGATTTTTTTCTGTTGCCCACTGGCCCACTCAGTTACGGGAAGAGGCGTTCCAAACGTGATGACGCGATCGAAAACGCCGCTTGCTTCCGGCAAGTGCCCGGCCACAAACATGAGATGGAGTTCCTCTTGGCCGGTTCCCATGACGACGCCGTTTGGGCTCTCAGTGATGCTCACTGAATACTGGTCATCGCCTTTGCTCGGTGGGGACGCCTGAAACGGGATCGGCCGCTGATCGTAGTTGGCTGCATAGAGCGCGATTTCTCCCAGTTCAGCAGCAGTCTTGTCGAGAAGGTTGCGATCCAGCGGCTCACTCGAGATGACTACCAGTTTCCGTGCATTCGAATTCAGCACAGTTGCGGAGCGCAGATACAGACCGCCTCGATCACCGACAACGGCGGCGAACTGAGGTCCCAAAAACGACGGGACGTCGAAAGCTGGTGCCCCCTTCGCCCCTCCACACAGAGGAAGAGGCTTCCCGTTCTCCCAAGCACAAATCTCTCTGGGAGCCCATGAAGGATCATTTCGCCTGAGCCCTTCGAGCGATTCGGCTGTGGGCGACTGGCCGCGCCCAATACGCGCTGCCAATTCATTTGCGATGGCCGCATTTACCGCCTGCAAGCTGCGCAGTCGGGAATTGAGGTCAGAGGTCACGACAAAATTCGCGAACTGCCCCGCGAACAGATAAATCGTGATAAATGCCATGGTCATCAGCAGAACTGCCGGGATGACGCCGATGAATACATAAGTAACGATGAGCCGGTTCCGCAATCGCCATAGCAGCTTTGACCTGAGCCAGCGGAAAGCGAGGAACGCGAAGAGAACAATGACAACAAAGCTGAGAATGCTAACCCATCCGCCAAGACTCCGGCCGTAAGAGATGTGAAAAAGTCCAAGAAGCTTTTGTAATGCGAAGAGAGCAATATCGATCCCCAGCAGATACCAGGCAACCCGGGCCATGCGGCTACGAGGCAAAATCCCAGCCTCGCTGAGCCGCAAACGAATGTAACGGTAAGAAACTTCCATGAGGAAGAAGGATTATATGTCAGTGGCATTGGCTGCAAGAAAAAGGCCAGCCGCAACCGGCTGGCCTTAATTTGCTCGGCGAGAACGATCGCATCCCGCTTCAGCTTGCTTTTTTGGCTGCCGCTTGAGCGGTGATCTGCGCCATTGCACGATTTTCTTCGAACCGCGTGGAATTCGCCCAGCCCTGCTAAAATTCCTGCGTGCTTGGAAAGATTTTTTTTCTCGCCTGGGTTGGGCTTCTCGGATACGCCAACGCGCAGCAGGCGTCGCAACCCCAAGTCAAGGTCAACATGCTGAACGTCTGCTCGCCTTCGGCAGACGACCAGCGCGAAATTTCTTCCGCGCTCTCGCGGGTTCCTAAGCAACCCCTTTTTGCGCCTGATTTCGAAGTGGACCGCGGCCGCACCAGCATGCAGGAAAATCCCAACTTCCTTCAGTCCGGACAGAGCGCACACGTCTCTTCTGGGGACGACACTGCCAATTGGGTCCGCATTCGGCGTGAGTTCTCTGTGCAAGCGCTATTCTCAACCGTGCAGTACTCGTTCAGCACCGATCCGAAGAATATGGTCGAGACACTCGTGTTCCGAGTGCGGGACCCCAAAGACCTGATGCAAGTATCCATCGAGGACAGTGCTTCGGCCGTTACCACGCCTGCGGCTATGCTCACAACCAATACGCCGGCCACGCGAATCAAGCTTGAGCGCTTCGGGAAATCATCGGTGGTCCTGGCTCGCTGCTACGCGACGGACCAAGGTCCGGCCCCCGACCAAACCGCCTACGATCCGCTGTTTCAAAGCGCATCTACAATTGTGGCGAACTACCGTGGCTTGCTGGGCGCGCGCCGCATGGTTCCAGAGGAATTAGCGAGGCTCGGCGCGGGAGCAAGCAGCAAGCGGGAACCGCTGGGGAAGAAGTCGGCGGCAAGAAAAACTGTGCCCGAACACAAGTGACTTTCTCTCGGCCCTTCGCGAAGTCACTGGCGCTCAAAGATCAGCAGTCTGCAACTAATTCGTGTTTACTAAATCTAAACTCATAAATCTATGGACCACATCCGCAACGTAGTCATCATGGGATCCGGCTGCGCGGGGCACACAGCTGCCCTCTATACTGCACGCGCCAATCTCAAACCGCTGG
>DAIMDJ010000146.1:0-6989 GCA_036725905.1 Terriglobales bacterium | reverse complement strand
GTGAAAACTACCAGCCACGAGGTGCCACTGGCAAACAGCAGGATTTCCGCCAGCACCCCTGCTGTGGCCGCGCGAAAGAATGTTCCGGATCCCCGTTCCATGATCCAGCCGGCAAGAGCAGCGACGAATGGATAGGCAAACAGGTATCCGCCCGTCGGGCCGAGTAGCTGCGCCAGGCCTCCCGGCCCAGTGGGATTAAAAACCGGCATGCCAGCGAGTCCTTCTGCGAGATACAACGCCAGCGCCGCGAAGCCACGTTCTCTGCCGAGCATGAGTCCGACCAGCAAGACGCCAAAATTTTGCATTGTTAGCGGTACCGGCGTGAACGGCAGTGGCAGCGTAACGCGTGCGCACAGCGCCACAAAGATACTCGCGACCACAACGAGGGCTGCCTGCTGTGCCCAAGTAAGAGCACGATCAGCAGGAGAGAGAGCCTGGGTCATCGGTCTAGTCATTTCTAGTCCTCAAACAGAAGAGCTTTACGTCAGAGCGGCTCGCTTCCGCCTTGCAAAGCGTCTTTTTCTGCGGCTTGTTTTATATTGCGACGCACCCGAATATATAGCGACAACCCAGCCCACAGCACCGCGCCTGAGCCGGAGGCGAAAATCAGAAACCACCACATCATCCGCACGATGATTTAGGATACCAAAACGACGCCCGATGCGGTTTGCTGGTGCTCATTTGTTAGCCATCTCCCGCTCTACTTCATCGGCGGTGTGAGGCAATGCGCCGGAAAGATTGATCAGCTTACCGCCGGAATCCACATAGAACACATCCTCGATTCGCACACCCAACCTCTCTTCTGGAATGTAGATGCCCGGCTCGATCGTGAACACCATTCCGGGACTAGCTGGGACGTCATAATCGCCTTCGTCGTGAACGTTGAGCCCCACATAGTGACTGAGCCCGTGAATGAAATATCTTCCTAGCGGTTCTCCATGTGAATCTTTGCCATGCGTGTTGATGTAGTTGTACGCGACATCGTAGAGCGAGTTTGGCTGATCCCGACGCAGAGTCGATTTTCCCGGCTGGAACGCGGCAATAGCCGCACGCTGTGCTCCAAGAACGATGTCGTAAATCTCACGCTGTCGCGCCGTGAATTTTCCGGATGCTGGCAGCGTGCGAGTAATGTCGGAAGCGTACAAGGAGTATTCGCCGGCCGCGTCAATCAGCACGACATCGCCGTCTCTAATTGCTTCGGAGTCCTGCGAATAGTGCAGCACGGTGGAATCGAAGCCCGATCCCACGATGGGAGCATACGCTGGGTGCTCGCATCCGCGCTTTCCCCACTCGTACTGCATAAGCGCGGAAATCTCCCGCTCGGTCATTCCGGGCTTCGTGGCGCGCATTGCAGCCAGATGCGCAGCCACGGAAGCATCGGTCGCCTTGCGAATACGCTCGATCTCCCCCGCGTCTTTGACCGTGCGCAGCGAAGCCAGCAACGGTCTCACATCCTGAAAAGAAACGTACACGGGAAAGCTGCTTGCGCGTTTCAGCCAGTCCAATGCGGATGTGGAATTTGAGACTTTCTCGCCCGCGGGAATGTCAGTGTAGATGGTTGTTTTTGGCGCAGGCAACAAACGAACAAGTTCGGAACGCAAATTGTCCAGCGCGACAACTCGCTCGAAGCCGGTAATCTTCGCCGCATCGGTATTCTCGGGGCCGAGTTTTGGGCCAGTCCACTTTTCCTGAGATGGATTGTGATCGGGAAGAAAAAGGATTTCGGTATAAGGGTGTTCTGGCGAAGCGGCAATCAGTAAGGCCGCTCCTGGCTCTGGCCAGCCGGAAAGATAGAAGAAATTGTCATCCGGACGGTATCCGTACAGATCATTCGGCCCCTCCGCTTCATTGGGCGCGAACAACAGCACCACCCCGTTCTTTATTTTGCTGGCCAACGCCTGACGCCGGGCGTGGTAATCAGCATTCGGCTGGCGGTCTAAAGCCCATGATAGCTGGATGAAAAGACAAAAAACGAGCAGCAGCTTGCGCATCGAAACCTCAGGCACAAATTCTCTGTTATTTTCGCGTGCTGGTCATCGATTTCTGAGCCTGTATGAAAGCATCAACGTTGCTCTTATCGACGAGAGAAGATCCGGTATCCACAAATGCGGGAATCGGGGCAAACACATCTTTCGACCAGTCAGCGTTCAAATTGCCGAGCTTGTGGTGGTACAAATCGTCTAACATTTTCAGTCCCACATAGCTCATGGTGTACGGTTTTTGAGAAATGGCGACGGTGATCACGCCCTTTTGGATCCACTCCAGCGTGTCCTGATCGGTGTCCATGGCCATGACCACCTTGCCTTTGACTCCATTGTTGTTTAGCACGGTTGCTATTTCCTTGCCCGACAGTGCTTCCACGCACACGAAGGCATCAATTTTTTCCTTCTTCTCATTTCCAATGATTTGAGTGGCGGTGTCGAACGCGATGCGGGGATCACCCCGGATATCGACAATGCGCGTGATCTTGATTCCGGGGGTCGCTTGCAGCGCGTCGCGATAACCGCGCAAGCGCTCATTCATATTACCGTAGCTCGGGACCGTGAAAACCGCCACGTTGCCCTTCCCATTAAGTTCTTTGGCTAGACGTTGGCCGCCGTTCAGTCCAGCCTGGTAATTGTTCGTGCCAATGAAGAACAGGCGTTTGCTGGATGGCGCGTCGGAATCGACAGTGATGACGGGAATGCCGGACGCGATGGCACGATCGATATCATCCTTCATCAGAGCCGGGTCGACAACGGAGATCAAAATTCCTGTGGCTTTTTGCTGAATCGCTTTCTGCAGAGCCTCTTGCTCGGCCTTGGGGTCGTAACCGTCTGGGCCATCGAATTTGGAGCGCACCTTTAGATCGGAAGCGGCCTGGGAGAGACCCGCGCCCGCCATTTCCCAGTACGGTATCTTGATATTGGCGGAAATCAGGAAGTATTTTTCATCAGCGTCATGCCCGCCGCAGCTAAGCAGAGGCAGAAACAGAATGCTGGTGAGAACGAAGGCGACGAGCTTGCGCTGGTTCATCGGATCCTCCTTGGGAGCAACCGACGTCGGGGATGTTTTGAAGGCGGTAGGATTTTAAACGAGAGGTCAAGCAAAAGGTAAAGAATCGTGCTGCAACGGTGCTACACGCCGACTGGAAATGGCTTAGTATGCGCTTCCGTGGTGAGGGTCAGACCTGCGAAGCGGCCTTGCAGCAACGACATCAAGCCCGTGTACCAGTAGCCGACTACAAATAGAATCAGAAAGGGAACCGTGATGTAGTTTTCGTTCTCCATGGCGTAATAGACGGTTAGCGCGAAGTAGCTGCCGATCAGCAGCTCGATCCAGGGGACCCAGCCAAGGCGACGGCGGTAGCTGCCGGCGCGAATCTTATCTTTCTTCGACTCGACGCGGTATTTCGGTGTCCGAGTAAATGCAGTTTGCTTGCCCAATAGCGCCTCAAGAACGGCGCGAGTATTGGTCACGGTCAGTCCGATCCCGAGCGCCATAAGAAAAGGTAGATAAAGCAAGGCGCGTGGCCAGGTTTTTGGGAACAATTCACGCTGGGAAACCAGGTAGAAACTGGAGATCGAAAACGTCGAGGCCAGAAAAAGGGGCAAATCGATGTAGAGCATCTGAAACCAGCCCTGGTAGAAGCGAATCACCATCGCCGGCAGCAGCAGCACCGAGAGCACCACCATAAGCGGATAGCTCAGATTCGCGGTCAGGTGATACCAGGCTTCAAGTTTCACGTGGAAGGGCTGATCGCTCTTAAGGACTCGCGGCAGGATTTTCCTGCCAGTCTGAATCAATCCTTTTGCCCAGCGCGCCTGCTGGGTCTTGAATGCGGTCATTTCAATCGGCAATTCGGCCGGGCATTCGACGTCCTGCAAATATACGAACTTCCACCCTTTGAGCTGAGCGCGGTAGGAAAGGTCCGTATCTTCGGTCAACGTGTCGTGTTGCCAGCCACCGGCTTCTTCGATGGCGCGTCGCCGCCATATACCGGCAGTTCCGTTGAAATTGAAAAACACATCGCTGCGAGCGCGTCCTGAGTGCTCCAAAACAAAATGGCCGTCGAGCAGGATCGCTTCCACTTCGGTAAGAAATGAATAGTTGCGATTGATGTGCGTCCAGCGCGTTTGCACCATGCCGATTTTTGGATCGGTGAAATGGTGGATCGTGCGCAGCAGGAAGTCCTCCGGCGGGACGAAGTCCGCGTCAAAGATGGCGATGAACTCGCCTGTTGCGGTCTTCATCCCCTCCGCCAACGCGCCCGCCTTGTAGCCTTCTCTGTTTGTACGATGGTGATACGTGACAGGAAACCCACGGGCAGCATATCGGTCGACCACGCCGCGGGCCACCGCCTGAGTTTCGTCTGTGGAATCATCGAGAAGCTGGATGTCGAGTTTCTCAAGCGGGTAATTCAGTCCGCAGACGGCATCCAGCAACCGCTCAACTACAAACCGTTCATTAAAAATCGGGAGCTGGACCGTAACCCGCGGGAGCTCAGAGAACTCGCAACCCGGCTTGACCGTGTGGTTCTTCTTGTTCTTGTAATAGAGATAGACCAGTACGTAGCGGTGTATGCCATAAGAGGCGAGCAGGATGAGAACCACGAAATAAGGAATCAGCAGCGCCAGATCGAACGCGTTGGCGTGATAAAGGTTCTGGAAAGTCTTATCGAAAAAATGCTGGCGAATGTATTGCCCGAATCCGCGCGAGATCACAAAAACGGCTAACGTTGGAAGTGACAGCGCCATGTTGAACCGGGATGGCCCGCCCGGACTAAAGACAGGCCGATGTGAAGATTACATTGTAAATGACTGAGGGATCATTATGGGAACCGGCGGGTAGTGTCCGGATTTTACCAGGAAGGGCAGGAAGGAACCTTTAGGATTCCACCCTTTGTGTACCTTTGTGTCCTTCGTGGTTCATGAAATTAGGACAGGGCGGCACTGGGTCATGATGGGCGAGTGTGAGGCAAATCCCGCGGGCGCGCGTAAAACAGGACTGCCGCCAACACCAGCCTGACCAGCGATCGGCCCCAGATCAAATACGGCGGATAGAGGCTGCCAAGATCGAGCATCTTGAGAGACAGCAGCGGCGTGATCGCGAGGATGCAGAGACCCACAATGAGCGCGTCGAGGATGGCGACATTGCGCGCCGGGTCGCGTGCGGCAAGAAACAGCATCAGGCTGAGCATGAGCATCACGCCACCCATCTCCTTCAGCAGTGCCAGCAGCAACGTGGAAACCTCAGCTTCAGGAGGATGCATGAACACCCGGAGGATGAGCGGCTTGCCGCTGAGGATCATGAACACACCCCCAACCGCGATCAGCGCAGACATCACCCGCAATCCCAACGACAGCGAACGGTAAGGTGGCCCTGACATGGATAGGTCCTCCTTCTCACGGCGGGAATATATCACGCAAGCGTTGAGGGGATTGGGTATCGCATTCGCGTCGGGCGCAAGTCCTGCATCTGCACCCGAGGACACCAATTCTCGCGTTCTCTTGGAAAACGGTGACTTACGACTTGTCCCAGGCTCGCACGCGCGGCCACCAGCGCCTCACGTTCCGGCAATACTCTTCGTAATCTGTCCCGAACTTCTTGCGCAACGTCGGCTCTTCATACAAGACGACAAACAGATGCACGCCGAGCGCAACGGCTGCCACCGCCGCGATCACTCTAGGGTTAGCATGTCCGAAAACGACCCACAGCCCGATCCAGCCGACTGCGAAGCCGACGTACATCGGGTTACGCACGTATCGGTAGAAGCCCACCACTACCAATCGCTGAGGTGGAGCGAAAGGCGCAGGCGTTCCGCGTCCCGTCCACCCGAAGTCCCAAATGCAGCGTAGAGCAACCGCGAATCCCAGCACCGATGGAATCGCCGCCAGCCATCGCCAACGCGCCGTCCCCGCCGTTTCTACGCGGAAGCCGAGCCACCCCGGCAGGAGCCAGAACCATAGGGCGAAGAACGCCCCGCCCGCTGCCAGCGCAGCCACCACGCTCATCCATTTTTCCAGGCGCTCGTGTTCTGCGCGCTCCTGCGCTGGAGCACCGCTAGAGTGTGCATGAGTCATCGTGAGGCCCCCGTCGCAGACATTATGCTCCAGAATCGTGAGCCGCACGTCCTTCGGCGTTGCTCTCCTATTGCTGGAGTGGCAGGCTATTGATCACTGCGCGATCCAGAATTGTTTAACGGGAGCCTACAATCGAACGGGAACCCACAATCGATTCGTGTCAGGATATGGCTTCAGCCGTATCGAAAGAAAATCGGTAAGGTGATCGGCTTTAGCCGCTGGCCTCAGCGCCTAAAAGCTTGCCCCTTCGACAAGCTCAGGGCAGGCTCTGAGCGAAGTCGAAGGGGCGAAGTCAATTTAATCCGCAGTGCGGCACGGCTGAAGCCATGCCCTGACACGACCCGCCCGCTTCCGCTTCCTCGACGGCAGTAGGCGCATCGCTTTCACCGCCGCCGATGTATTCCTGCGGCGCAACGGCTTTTACATCGAAGTCGAGGGCTTGGACGGACACGCATTCGTAGTCGCCTCGATGGAGCGGCACGAATTCCGCTTTGCCCAGATCTTCGACTGGATCCGTCACCACATCGAGCCTCTGGTTTAATTTCGACGCGCAGTTTTAGGTTCCCTTGCTCCCCGTCACGGGCAGGATGGCCGGAGGAACGTGCATTCTTCCGAACATGCTGGTGACGTACTCGCGCACATACGGCCAAACGATTAGGCGTACTTCGGAATCAGTGAACCTCTGCACGTACTTCGGATCTAATGGGGCAGGAGCGTGAACGTGTAAGACATAGCTTGCCGTTAGTGTGAAGAAGTCCTTTTTCGTCGTAGGCGCAAAGATTCTAATTTTTACATTCGCCCGCACGTCGAAGGATTCCTCCCCTTGCCCTGCTACCTCGGTTCTCCAATCGACATCGAGTTCGTGCTTCGGGTTCTCAAAGTACTGTTCCCGGTCACCATGGAAACTGCTGTCTACGAGGGAAATGG
>DAIMDJ010000145.1:4136-7000 GCA_036725905.1 Terriglobales bacterium | reverse complement strand
AGCTCTTCAACGCCGCGCGGATGCTGCCGATCGATGCCGCTGGTTTCTGCTGATCGATGCATATCTGCCCGGAGCGCTTCAAGTGCCATCCGATTACCGGATACGAAAGCAATTCTCTCTTGAAAACGATGCGGAATTGAAATGGCAGATAAACGTACAAGATAGGAATATCCAACGCAGAGGCGTGGTTCACCGCGTAAACGTGTGGCTTTGAGGTGTCGATTTTTTCGAGCCCGATCACTCGCACCGGCGAGCAAATCGTCTTCATGATTAATTGCGACCAGAAGCGCGCAAAGCCGTGCAAGATGCGCCCATTGCGATCGAACAATCCGCAGGGAATAGAAATAATCCCGAGGACAACGGTGTAGATCCAAATTAGGGGATCGAAGACCAGATAAGATCGGAGGCGGCTGAGAATACCGTAAGGTGTAGGGAAAGGTGTCCTCACCTGCCCGGCCGAGCGAAGCTCGGCTTCTGTAGAGCGTTCGCTGTCAATCTCCGGAGGTGAATTTAACGACGGCACCATTCTTAGATGCGAGCACCCAGCAGCCGCATCGCCTCCCCTACGACGTATATCGAACCGGTCACCACCACGATTCGGTCCGAACCTGCTGATGCGCGGGCCTGCGCAAGCGCAGCAGCCACGTCCGGCGCAGTTTCGATTTCAGCCGACGTTCGCGCTGCCGCGCTACGAATTTCGTCCGGCGTTGCTGAACGCGGATTGTCGGCGCGTGTCGCGATAACGCGCTCAGCCATGGAAAAAAGAATCTCCGCCATTTCGCCAATCGCTTTATCGCGCAGAGCGCCGAAGACAAAGATTAAACGGCGATCTTCGTAGCAGGCCGACAAAGTCGAGCGCAATGCCCAGGCTCCTGCCGGATTATGCGCCACATCGAAAACGTATTCAGGAGTGCCGTTCGTCGCTGGGATCACCTGGAAGCGGCCGGGCCACCTCGTTTCACGAATGCCGCGTTCAATACTTGCTGCGGTGATGGCGAATCCCTGCTTGCCCAATTCCTCCGCAGCAGCGATCGCGAGCGCTACATTCCTCAACTGATGCCGTCCTATCAGAGGCGTTTCCACGCAGATCTTCTGTCCCATTACTTGCAGGGGATATCGCCAAACTGGCTGGCGGTGATCGGACCTCTCCGTGTCCTCCGTGCACTCTGTGGTTAAAGATTTTCCGCGGCTGCCATAACCACAATCACTCCCCGGCGCCACCGGCGGCACATACGGCACCGCACTCACTGCAGTTGCGCCACGATCCAAAATCGTGTTGCCGATCACATCATTCGCCTGCGGCTGCTGCGGAAGCGTTACCACAATTCCGCCCGGATGAATGATCCCAGCCTTCTCGCGCGCGATTTTCGCTACCGTGTTTCCTAGGAATTTCTGGTGGTCCAGAGAAATATCCGTAATCACGCTCACCCGTGGCTCAATCACATTGGTGGCATCCAGTCGCCCGCCCATGCCTACTTCGAGCACGGCCAGATCGACTTTCCGCCGCGCAAAATATTCAAACGCCATAGCCGTCAGCATCTCAAAGAAGCTCGGATGCCATGGCAGCTCGCCTTCGCCGACCAACCGCTCCGCCGTACGATCCACCACGTCGTGCAGCAGGGCAAAATCATCATCGCTGATTTCTCCGCCATTAATTCGGACCCGCTCATTAATGCGAACCAGGTGAGGCGACGTATATAAGCCTGTCCGCACTCCCGAAGCCTGCAAAATAGAAGCCAGCGTAGCTGCCGTCGATCCCTTGCCATTCGTCCCCGCGATCAGCACACCGGAAGACCGGCGCTCGGGATTCTCCAGTGCCGCCAGCAGCACCCGCATGTGCGCCAAGTCGAATTTGTGCGAGGGCGCCTGCGCCAACTCGTGGCCCAGCGCATACATGCGTTCGATAGCGGTTTGGTAGGACATATGAGGAGAGGCTGGCCGTCAGAGACTCGGACCTCAGCGGATTAACATCAGCTTTCAGATTATCAATTCGCGCCCAGAGATTCGAGCTTCTGGCATTGTAAGGCGATATAGAAGGACTAAACGGCCATTGCGAAGAATTAGGGGATTCTGAGGACGCGTTTGAAGAGTCCTAAACCCCACTAGGCGGCCATGAAATCCAGCGCTCGCGTCAGGTATGGTTTGAGCTGCTTTCGTGACACGACCGCGTCCAGCATCCCGTGTTCGAGAAGAAATTCGCTGCGCTGAAAACCCGAGGGAAGCTTCTGCCGGATAGTTTGCTCGATGACTCGCGGCCCGGCAAACCCGATCAGCGCGCCAGGTTCGGCGATGTTCAGATCACCCAGCATGGCAAACGAAGCGGTCACGCCACCGGTGGTCGGATCAGTCAGAACCGAGATGAACGGCACCTTGGCTTCATCCAATCGCGCCAGCGCCGCCGAAATTTTTGCTAATTGCATCAGGCTGATCACGCCTTCCATCATGCGTGCTCCGCCGGATGCCGAAACGATGATCACAGGAGTCTTTGCGCTGGTCGCCTTTTCAACCGCTCGCGTAATCGCTTCACCAACCACCGCGCCCATGCTGCCTCCGATGAATGAATACTCCATGGCACTCACAATGACGGATCGGCCATTCAGTTTTCCCTGGGCGTTAATCACAGCATCGTTCAAGCCGGTATCGGCTTGAGCCTGCTTTAGCCGAGAGGAATACGCCTTCAAGTCAACGAACTTGAGCGGATCAGTCGAAACCAGGTCAGCATCGAAGACGTCGTACTCATTGTTGTCGAGAAGCTGCGCCAGCCGCGTGCGCGCATCAATGCGGAAGTGCTTATCGCACTTGGGACAAACATTCATGTTTTCTTCGAGGTCTTTTTTCCAGATAATCTGGCGGCAGTCCTCACA
>DAIMDJ010000145.1:0-4036 GCA_036725905.1 Terriglobales bacterium | reverse complement strand
CAGTTGCGCGCATCTCAACGGACGTTTATATTCTGCCTGCATCTCGGAGAACGCTATGAGACATCTTCTCAATTGGGTCTTGAGCGCGCTGGGTGTGTGGGTGGTTGCGCGGCTCATCCCCGGGTTTCACGTCAGCGGCCCCCTGGCGGCACTGATCGCTGCTCTTGCCATTGGTTTCATCAACGCCACGCTCGGTGCGTTCTTGAAGATCATCACCTTTCCGTTGACGCTGCTCACGCTCGGAATCTTTTGGTTTGTGATTAACGCTCTCATGCTCGAGCTGGCATCAGCTATAGTTCCAGGGTTCCACGTGGATAGCTTCAAGGCAGCATTCTGGGGAGCGATCGTGCTCAGCCTTGTCAACATGTTCTTCCGCTGGCTGGTTGGGACGAGCAGGCAACGATCATAAATTTTTCGTCTCTTCATTCTTCATGCTGTGGATAACCCTGCCCGACTGAGGGCATCTGAAGAATTTAATTAGAGAGACAGAGATGGGTTGGGTTGCCGGGCAAATTATGCGTCGGGCGGGTCATCGGGAAGAACAAAATTCGCCGGAAACGCCCGTAGAGAGTTCCGTGGAGCTGCGCGCCGAACAGCGCTGGGCGCTTCTGACAGAGGGGTTCAAGCGAGACGTCGAGGAGTTTAATCGTCACAAGGGCAATGCCGCTTTCAAACAAATCTCAGATTCTGAGTTTCGCATTTCAAATCCCGCTGCTAGCACGGCAGTGATTGTTACCGGCGATCTCGAGGCACAAATCATTGAATATCACTACGAGCCCGAGGACAAAAATACCACTGTCCCGGAAAATGGAATTCTCACGCTGCGAAAATCAGATCGCTCGATTGACATCTATTCCGCTGACCAGAAGCTCAATTCCGAACAAGCCCGCCGTCTGATCTTGGAACCGATGCTGTTTCCTGGCCCATCGAATGATTTGCAGGTGGCCTGATCACGCGCCCTTCTTCTGCTGCACTGTGTTCAAGCACTTCGTATAAAGCTCGAGCAAGTGCCCGGCATATTCCTCCGGCTTCGAAGCAGCTCCGCCTCCCTGGAAACCCACTCCCGAGGAAGTAGTACGGCCATAGCCTGTCGTCATCGCAATGAATTTCATGAGATCGAGCGCAATGTCCTCATTACGCCGCGATCCGGCCGTGAGCGTGGGTACTTCGTCCATGAAGGCCTCCGTGGGGATGCGAATACTGGGGATGTCGTCGTCCATGAGAAAACCCTGGGCAGAAGTTGATGATAACAGAAGGATTGCTGTGGACTCGGCTTAGCCCGCTGAGCACTTGCATGGACTTAGTTGCTTTGCGCGAAAGGCGAGGCGCAGATCCGGCGGAATGCGCCTAAAGATTAGCTAGCAGCTTGCCGATTGAATGGGAATGGAGGAAAAGTCTCTATGATCAGCCCTGTCGGCCATTCCAGTCATGCTGACCAAGCCGAACAGACTCGGAGCACACAAGCCAAACCGCGCGTTCAGAAAACGAACGACAACAACCGGACCGCAAATGTTCAGGATACCGTCACAGTGAAGAATACTAGCGACGTGGATCACGACGGAGATACGAAGTAAAACGCAACTCCTTCTTTCCCGGCATTTCCCGGCCGAAGCGCACGATCTGAGGGAGCAGACCAATTGGTTCTGCTCCCTCGGTTTCGCTTTACGCGAATGCCGTCGTTCTGGACGGAGAAGATCCCGATCCCGCGGCTCGAGGTGCGAGGGAATTTCCAGACGGACGGTCGTGCTCTCTCGTTTGCGATCCCCCTCTCGCTTGGCATCAGGTTTTGAACCAGACCCTGGTGTCAATCGAAACCCGCTGAATAAGTCCAGGATGCCAGTCAGTGTGTCTGCCAAACTTCCATGGGGGAGATAATCGCAGTTCTTTAACACCAATCATCGATGCTTAATGAAAGTGTCATCCTGAAGTTCGGCAATTGCTTGCCGGAGTTGCTCTTGCGTGTTCATCACGATCGGGCCGTACCAAGCGACGGGCTCCTCGATCGGCTTGCCCGACACCAGCAGGAATCGAATCCCCTCGTCCCCTGCTTGCACCACGATCTCGTCTCCGCTGTCGAAGAGTACCAGCGAATGATTGCTGACGTCGTACACTGGCCCGCTATCGGGTTTCGCGACATGCTCAGTCAGTACCGCGCGCGGATTCGAGGCGTCGCGGAACGTGCCGGAGCCCGCGAACACGTAGGCAAACGCGTTACGCGTAGTGTCGATTTTGAACCGTTTCCGCTGACCAGGCGGCACAAAAATGTCGAGGTAATTCGGATCGGCAGCTACTCCTTCCACCGGCCCCTTTTTGCCCCAGAATTCACCACAGATGACTCGCACGCGAGTGCCGTCGTCGTCAGCCACCTCGGGTATCGCGCTCGACGGAATATCCTGGTAGCGCGGATCGGTCATCTTCAACGACGAGGGCAGGTTGGCCCAGAGCTGGAAGCCGTGCATCCGGCCGTGCGTATCTCCCTTCGGCATCTCCTGGTGGAGAATGCCGCTGCCGGCGGTCATCCATTGCACGTCACCGGCGGTCATTTTGCCCTTGTTGCCCAGGCTGTCGCCGTGTTCGACCGAGCCAGCTAGCACGTAGGTGATCGTCTCGATCCCGCGATGCGGATGCCACGGGAATCCCGCCAGGTAGTCGTCCGGGTTGTCATTGCGGAAATCGTCCAGCAGAAGAAACGGATCGAAATCCTTCGTCTTACCGAAGCCGAAGGCGCGCTGTAGCTTTACGCCAGCGCCTTCGATCGTGGCCTTCGGTTGAATGATCTGTTTAACTGGGCGGAGTGACATGACTCTCGCTCCTTTCTGTGCCGCGGCAGCTTCGATGTTTGCCAGGCGGCGAATGATTTAGGCCTTTACAAACTCGACATCCAAGGTGATGGTCACCTCGTCGCCAACAAGAATGCCACCGGTCTCAAGCGCAGCGTTCCAGGTTAAGCCGTAATCTTTGCGATTGATCTTTGTTGTCGCCGATACCGCAACTCGGGTATTGCCCCAAGGATCCTTGGCAGGCGGGGTTGGCCCTTCAGCGGAAAAGACAACCTTGCGCGTGATGCCGCGAATGGTCAGGTCGCCCTCGACGGCTAGCTCTCCATCGCGGACAAGGCTGATGCGGCTCGACTTGAAGGACAGCGTCGGAAACTTCTCCACGTGCAAGAAGTCGGCGCTCTTCAGGTGCGCGTCGCGCTGGGCGTCGCGCGTCTCGATCGAGACTGCTTCGATCAAGGCCTCGACACGAGAGTTTGTCAGCTCGGATTCGTCCAGAGTCAAGAGTCCTGAGACTTTGGCGAATTGCCCCTTCACGTTGGAGATCATCATGTGCTTGACCTTGAACTCGGCAACAGAGTGAGCCGGGTCGATGTTCCAGGTGGTGGTTGCAGTTTGCGGTGTAGCCAGTGTGCTCATGGTGGGTGTCCTTTCTGCCTTCTTTAGATGCGTGATGACGATAATCGTCGCAACAATTATTATGAGATAAAAAAATCAGGCACTTGGTTCTGCGATACCCAGCGCCTGGAGGTGGCCAATTGCGCTAAGCTAAAGCCGAGTATTTTCAGGAGCAGCGGGTTGGGGATACTCGCCGCTACGCAACTCCGGGAAATCCCTTCACCCTGCCTAGCGAACGCACAGGTCGACAGTTTTAAAGACGACAACAGCGTTGATTCCACCGAACTCGGGTCCGTACGCATGTCCGTGTTGAACCTCCAAAACTGACCAAGCGATTGCCTCAAAATCTGATGACGAACCCTTTTGAACCATCCCAAAAAGGCTTTCACCCGGAACCCTTTGTGGGAGAAGCATTCTGGTTACCCTGCTCCCGCACGATGCCGCAACCGACCCAAAATTACAGAAGAGGAACTGAGGCAAGTGAAGAAAGACAGTCTTGATTACAGGGGACGTCATCGGGCATCGGCAAAGCGGCCCGCCACCCTTTTTGCAAGCAACGTTTGGACCCACACGCCGTTAGGGGATCGTCTGAGACTGGCAATCTTGGACGGCAGTACCCGTACTAGAGTCTCGTATCGTCG
>DAIMDJ010000144.1:0-7003 GCA_036725905.1 Terriglobales bacterium | reverse complement strand
TGCTGCGATTCCCGCCACGCTCATGAACGCACGGCGGTTGAACTTTGTCATTGGATGCTCCTGACGCCACTGTCCGCTGTCGGTGCCGGTTCTGCGGGTGTGTTGAAAAGATACAGGTGACGTAAATTCGGCTCGAGTTTCAACGGAGCGGCGGCGTCGCTAGTGACTTTGGTCCCACTTAGATTCAGGTAGATGAGTTGCGATAAGGAAGACAGTTTCCCGAGCGTCCGTCCGGTCACGGCCGTACCATCCAGATGAAGAGCCCGCAGATTCTTGAACTGGCTCAGAGTTTCGACGCCTGCATCGGTGACTGCGGTTCGTGCGAGTTCCGCCTCGACGATAAAGGGCGCAAACCGCTGGAGCTTCGTCAGGTGGGCATCATCGAACGTGCCAGCGACGTCGGCAGTGCGCAGGATGAGTCCATCCGACGGGTTCGCCGATACCGGCACGAGCTTCGCTCCTTGTGATTGCTGCATTTGCCTAATTTCGACGATGAATGCACTGTAGTCGCCAACTGGCGGCCGTGCTTGTTCCTGATCCTCGGCGATGAAAATGCCCGGGACGCTGGCCGCATCAGGCGAAGCTCCCTGCAGTACCCAGGCACGGATTCTTGCAATCTCCTCACGCGTCAGTGGAGTGCGGCCTTCAGCAGGCATGAAGTGATGGTCGGTGGGAGGCAGCGTGACCTTTTGCAAGAGGAGACTGCCGTCGGGATTGCGAGGTGCGATCACCATGCCATCTTTGCCCCCCGCCATAAGCGACTCATAAGAATCCAGTCGCAAACCGCCCTGTTCTTTATTGGTGCCGTGGCACGCAACACATTTTGTGTCGAGAACGGGATAGATATGCCGGGCGAAAAAAGAATTGGGATGAGATGAGACCGCGCTTGGAGCGAGAACCCTCTTGAGTGTGGCGGGCATGTACCGGGTCAAGTAGTCGCTCCCGTGCGTAAGCGAGCCGCCCTGGTGTGCGGTCCACGCAAGTGTCATGAGAACTGCAGTCAGCACGAGGGCATACAAGCGTGATCGCTGCGCCCGAAGCCATGAAGGCCGAACGGCTAGGCACAACAACAGCTCAATTGCCAGCAGGATTCCACCGCGCATGTGACGCGTGACGGTCGTTCCGATTTCCCCGCTGCCATAGGCCAAGAGGAATCCAAAGAGAATGTAAACGACGCAGGTTGCCAGCGAGATCTGCAGGAGAAAACCTGCCGCCTCGCGGAAGGACTGCCGCCTGGTCCCTGCAAACTCGACAAGCGGCAGGATCACAATCAGCCCGATGGGAAGATGCACCACTAAAGGATGGAAGCGGCCGACGAATTGCAGCCAGTCAGCGTGGGGTTTGCCGTCGAGAGGGAAAAAGAGCGGCAAGAGCAGAATGGAAATGCCGACACATCCGGCCCCAATCCACAGTCGGGGAATCAGGCGCGCTCTTCGTAGTGCATCCCCCACGGTGCGCGCGACGGTAGCTGCCACATTCACGCCAATATTCCTTGCACGACAAACGCCGGGACGGGGCTGGTGAGCTTTTGATCCAAGCCTTGGAATCGATAACTAAATTTGTTGTGGTCAATGCCCAGGCAATGAAGAATCGTCGCATTGAAGTCGCGCACGTGCACCGGATCCTTTACCACGTTGTAGCTATAGTCATCGGTCTCACCATAGGTGACCCCGGGACGCACGCCCCCGCCAGTCATCCAGGTCGTGAAACAGCGCGGATGATGGTCGCGGCCATAATTCTCTTGGCTCAACCCTCCTTGGCTGTACACGGTACGCCCGAATTCACCCGCCCAGATGACCAGCGTGTCATCGAGCAGGCCCCGGCGCTTGAGATCGGTGACCAGGGCATAACAACCTCGGTCAGTCTCCTGGCAAAGCACGGGCAACATGCCCACGACATTGTCGTGCACATCCCAGCCTCGCTTATAGATTTGTGTGAAACGGACACCGCGTTCGGCCAGGCGCCGGGCAAGAAGGCAATTGTAGGCGAACGTGCCGGGCTCTTTAGCTTCCGGACCGTAGAGTTCCCAGGTCGATTCGGGCTCTTTGCTGAGGTCCGCGAGCTCTGGCACGGACGATTGCATCCGAAACGCCATTTCATATTGCGCGATTCTCGAATTCGTCTCGGGATCTCCCACTTCGGCGAGTGTCTGCCGATTGATCTCTTCTACCGCGTCCAGCATCTTGCGGCGTGTGTCGCGATCCACACCGGGGGGATCCCCGAGGTAAAGCACAGGGTCGCCCACCGACCGTAGACCTACGCCCGAGAATTCGGAGGAAAGAAAACCGCTGCTCCACAAACGGGAAGAGACCGGCTGATTGTTCTCCTTTGGATTGGTCTTCGTCTGCAGAACAACAAATGTCGGCAAATTGTCGTTCATGCTGCCAAGGCCGTATGCCAGCCAGGCGCCGAGGCACGGCTTGCCTGCGTTCATGTTACCTGTGTTCATGAGCATGATCGCCGGCTCATGGTTGATGGCATCGGTGTTGGTCGACTTGATAAACGTAAGATCGTCCACCATACGCGCGGTGTACGGAAGCAAATCGCTGATCCAGGTTCCGGTTTGGCCAAGGCGACTGAAGGGCCAGTGTGAAGGAGCAACCGGAAAGCGCGCCTGCCCAGCGGTCATTCCGGTTAACTGTTGGTTACCTCGAACCGAGGCGGGCATGTCTTTGTCGAATTGCAGAGCGAGGCTCGGTTTGTAATCGAAAAGATCAACCTGTGGCGGAGCACCAGACATGAATAGATAAATTGCGCGTTTGGCCTTCGGCGCGAAGTGTGGAAGCCCGAGGGTGTTCTCGCCGAATCCTGGCTGCGGCTTGGGGCCTGACGCAAAAGCCAGATGGCGAAAGCTTGCTTCGCCGAAAAGAGTTGCAAGCGATGCCCAGCCTAGCACTTTTCCGCAGCGTCCAAGGAATTGGCGGCGGGACTCAGAGACCGACCACTCTTCCTTGAGCCCATCTGGAATGGGTAGATCCATCGGGGTGATTTTGTCTTCGCAATCGCTGCACAGTGCGTGCTGCTTCATAGGAGCCTTCTACTTATTGACGGTCTCATCGAGATTCAGCATTTCGCTGGCGACTATCGTCCAGGCAGCCAGCTCCGGTTCCGGAATCGAGCTGTCGCGTCTCATTTCACCAATGTTTACGAGAGAACGGGCATCTTTCGGATTTCCGGCGTAGTGCTTCTCCATTTCACGAAACGATTTCTCCAAAACGCCAGCCGTCTGGGGAGAAGGGACGTGCGCCAGCAGAATCAGGCCCATGCGGTTGATCCTCTCTTCGGGAAGCGGCCCAGCTTCGCGAATGACACGCACGGCCAGAGCCCTGGCCGCTTCCACCCACTGCACGTCATTCATGGTAACCAGCGCCTGGAGCGGCGTATCCGTGCGCTGCCGCCGGGTGCAGACCACATCACGCGCAGGAGCATCGAAGGCATCCATATTAGGCAGAGGCGCCATGCGTTTTACGTACGTGTACATGCTGCGGCGGTGGAGGGAATCAGCGTGTTCTTGCACGTAACGCACTGTGTCGCTCGTCGGGTAGCTTACTTGTTCCCAAATGCTCGGGGGTTGGTAGGGCTTCACGCTCGGCCCACCGATTTTATCGACCAGCAGCCCGCTGGACTCGAGCGCGATATCGCGGACCATCTCTGCATCCATTCGGAACCGCGGACCGCGAGACAAGAAGACGTTCCTCGGATCTTTTGCGAGCTGCTCGGAGCTTGTCTTCGAGCTTTGGCGGTAGGTGGCCGACATCACCATCAGCTTGTACATGTGTTTGATGTTCCATCCACTGTCGCGAAACTCGACGGCAAGCCAGTCGAGCAATTCGGGATGCGTGGGCCGCTGTCCCATGATTCCGAAATCTTCCGTTGTCTCCACCAGCCCTGTGCCGAAAAGTTCGTACCACATACGATTGACAGTGACGCGGGCGGTGAGGGGGTTCTCTGGGCTCGTGGTCCATTTCGCCAAAGCGAGACGATTGCTCGGGGCATTTGTGGCCAATGGGAAAAGAAAGTGCGGCGTGTTGGCTTCAACTCGCTCGGTGCGCGCCGTGTACACACCACGCGTCAGCACATGAGCATAAGGGATGGTGGACTTTTCCCAGGAAACCAGCGTCAAGTCACCGCCTGAGGACAAGCGGTCCAATTGCTCATCGAGGGGAGCCATTTCGCGCTGGATCCGCCGCCAAGTGGGATCAATATGACTGAGGTAAAATGCCGTGACAACGTGCGATTGGTCGTGCGTCCACTCGGCCGCCGGGCGTGTTGCAATCTCCGCTACATAGTCCTCGAAGGGAAGCCGTTTGACCTCGTCTGGGGCCAGAGTCCTTGCATACAGACGGATGTCCTGGTAACGCGCGTCCTTCGCGGGATGCTCGTCTGGATTGCGCCAGCCCAATTGCAGGGGAGCGTCAGTACGGATGCTCGCCTTACTAAGGTCGTCTCTAACCACCTGGGTAGCGACCTGTACGCCATCCACGTAAATCTTGACGCCGGAGGCAAATCCGGAGCCGTCATAAGTGAAAAAAATGTGTCTCCACGCGTTGTCGAGCGACAGTGGCTTCACTGCGGCGACACGGACCGAGATCTCGGGCAGCTTCTCATCCGGAGTTGCGGTGGATTGGGACTTTCTTGTTTTGGCTTCCGCCTCCGCCTTCGCTTTTGCCTTTTTCTCTTCCTCTTTCTCTGCCATTAGTTGTTCCAGAGGCTTGTTCGGTGCCAGGTCCTTTTTAGTGAGGTCCTGAGGGGTCGGATAGTTAAAGGCTTCCTTTGCTACAGGTGGCTTTTCGCGCGGGGCTTTCTTGTCTTCCTTCTTTTTCGGCTTCCCTTTTTTCGGTGCTTGATGGACCAGCGCTACGGTCAGGGTGCCATTCTCGTCGGCGGCCAGCTCCCAGCCACGATCGTGCTGTGTCGATTCCATCTTCGACAGCAGCGTTCCAAAACTGCCGGGATGAAACGGCGCCGATCGGAACATGAACCAACCACCCGCGGAAAACGCATGGCTCGCTTCGTAATCGGCAGTCTGCCCAAGGAGCACTCGCGTGCTGGACTGCATCCGGAAGTCGGGCCACAACCAGGTGGTCTCGCCCCATTCCGGTTTCATGGTCGTCGTCTTGAAGCTTCCGGGATTTGCATTCGGTGCGCTGTTCTTCAACTCTTCGCCGCCACCCTCATCGAGCCGCAGCCGGACAATGAGTCCGCGGATCGAGACCGGATGCGCTGGGTTTTTGTGAGAGGCCAGCCATTCGGCCACAAGTCTGTCGGCGTCGTGCCGCATGGCATTCAGTTTTCCCTGCAGTTCAGAGCGGTGCGCCAATTCGCGGTTGTATGCCTCTGCTTTGTCGGCTTTCGGAACACGAACAGCCGGTGCCCACACCGGCCGGTCGTCATTAAACGGCTTCTCGTCGATATTGTTGAAGAAGGCGCTCAGCGCATAAAAATCATGCTGCGTGGTTGGGTCAAATTTATGGTCGTGACACACCGCGCAACCAACCGTAATCCCCATGAACGTGGCTCCAAACGCTTCCGTGCGCTCGCGAGCGATGTTCACCCGCAACTCCTCTGGAATCGTGCCGCCTTCGTTGCTGCTCACCCCCAAGCGCACGTATCCACTCCCGATCAGGGGTTCAAGGTTCTTCATCGGCATGAGGTCGCCGGCGATCTGCTCCATAGCAAACTGGTCGAAAGGCTTGTTGTTGTTGAACGAGCGGATCACGTAGTCGCGGTAGGGCCAAATGTCCCGGCTGTTGTCATAATGCAGGCCGTAAGTATCAGCGTATCTGGCGTAGTCGAGCCAATAGCGCGCGCGCTGTTCGCCGAAGGCAGGCTCGGCAAGCAGCCGGTCGACAAGATGCTCATAAGCATCGGGGGAAGAGTCGCTTACGAATGCCTGAACCTCCTCTGGTGTGGGCAAGAGTCCTGTGAGATCAAGCGTTACGCGGCGAATTAGGGTCGGCTTATCGGTTTCCGGCGAAGGCTGGAGACCTTCTTTTTCGAGCTTTGCAAGGATGAAGCCGTCAATCGGGTTCTTCACCCAAGGATCGCCCCCGGTATTGTGGGGAATAGCAGGGCGAATGGGTGCTTCGAAAGCCCAATGTGGGCGGTAAACGGCACCTTGCTTGATCCATTCCCTAAGAATCGCGATCTCGTAAGCGCTCATCGGCTTGGCTTCGTCCTGCGCAGTTTGCGGCATCAGATAGTGCGGGTCTTTGGACTCAATTCGTTTGACGAGTTCGCTCTTCTCAGGGTGACCGGGGACGATGGCATCGCGATGGCCGTCCCGCTTCTTCATCGCCCACTCCGCAAGGTCGAGCCGCAAGCTCGCCTTGCGCATTTCTGGGTCGGGACCATGACAACTGAAACAACGGCTCGCTAGGATCGGCTGAACATCTTGGTTGAAATCCAGGCGTCGCGCAATCTGCTGGCGGTTGCAAGCGACGACGCTTATTGACAAAGCCACAACGATTAAACAAGAACCGGCTTTCACACCAAACACACTACTCCCAATTCTTTGAGAGGTCGAATCATTCGTGAAATTGGCTATGGGGCTCTCTTTCGAGTGAGCGTCGCCGCACGTCTACATCAAAACAAAAAGACGAGCAGCTTGCCCAAAAGTCGGCTATTCGTAGAAGCGACCTCGCCAGGATCCAACTACAGTCCAAAAACGGACCATTTTCATGCTGGATTCTGCCAACTTAGCCACGTAAAGCCACTCGCACGATAGTTCGCCACTGGGCTCCGGAGTGGGAGGCCCATGTTCGTCACCCCCCTGCTTGGCGAAAATGAAGCACCGGGTTGCCCAATTCACCAATTCAGAGGGTTCTCGAAAATGACTTTGTCGTCGTTACAGGCACAGGCGCCGCGCGCCGGCTTCTCACCGTCGAACTGCACTCAGAAGACAAAGAGAAGCCGGTTGGCCAGGTTTGCCAATTAGGGGCCTCGTGGGGTTCTTCTATTTACATCTCTTTTCTGCTAGAATTACGTTCGTCATATTTTGTCA
>DAIMDJ010000143.1:3890-7007 GCA_036725905.1 Terriglobales bacterium | reverse complement strand
TCAAATTAGAGCCCCTTGCAGGCGTGCTCAACAGGTTCTTCGAAAGCTCGTAGCCGGGCGCCTGATCAAAAAACGCTCCGATGTAACGCCCAAACACGGAATGCGTCGCACTCACGTTGTAATCAATCTTGCCGACATACCAATCCCGCTTAGCGGGTAAAGGTGATGCAAATGTGAACCC
The DNA here is from genome assembly GCA_036725905.1 of Terriglobales bacterium. Lineage (GTDB taxonomy): Bacteria > Acidobacteriota > Terriglobia > Terriglobales > Acidobacteriaceae > QIAB01. Next base: position 6,826 of record DAIMDJ010000143.1, on the reverse strand, counting down.
GCGATAATTGAAGCCATCTCCGACGGAATCCGTATTCGGATGCGGATATTGTTGGAATATTGCCATTACCGCTGGGTTTGGACCCGGCCCTAGCGGGCACGTTCCTAAACCCGTGCAGTTCGGATCCATGCTGGCCAACTGAGCCGCTGTCAGCGTCATCACACCGCCAGCGGGGCATGAAGGATCGTCGCTGCACGGATAACTCACAATCCCATTGCGCAGATCATCGCTTGGCACAATGCGTGTAACTTGCAAATCTTCACGCTTACGCTGGCCTTCATACGAGAAGAAGTAGAACAGTCGATCTTTCTTAATCGGTCCGCCTACAAATGCCCCGAAGGTATTGCGGAGCAGCCTGGGAGGACGATTGTGCAGGCCTCCAAGCAATTGCGACTGCTTGTTGAACCAGTCATTCGCAGTGGTAAATGTCGGCCGGTGATATGCGTACACCGCGCCGTGAATCTTGTTCGTTCCGGCCTTCGTAACTAAAGAGACTTGCCCCCCAGATGAGCGCCCTGTATCCGCATCGGAATTACTCGTAGTTACACGAAATTCCTGTAGGGAATCGAGCGGAACGCGCAGTGCACCTTGAAAAGCTGTGCCTAATAGTTGGTCGTTGTTGTCAACACCGTCCAAGGTGACATTTGTCTGGTCGCTACGCGCACCATTAACCGAACCGCTCCGGCTATCTGACGCGGAACTGATGTGGGTGCTATTCCCCGTAAACACAACCCCGGGCTGCAGGCTCAGAATACCGGTGGGATCGCGGCCTTCGAACGGCAGACTGGCAATCTGCTCGGTGCCGAACGCATGTCCCAGCGTAGCGTTCTGCGTGTTCACGAGAGGGGCAACACCGCTCACTTCTACGACAACTATCCCTGCGGATATCTGCATGGGAATGTCTAGGGTGGCGGGAGTGTTGACGAACACCTTGAGATCATTTTGCTTAGAGGTCGCGAACCCCTTGGCCGCCACTGTGACCACGTAAGTCGAGGGAGGTATCTCCAGGAATTGATAGACCCCTTGCGCGTCGGTCGTAACGGTCCGAGCGAATCCCGTCGCCGGGTCGTTCAAGGTTACCGTGGCACCCCGGATCACAGCTCCGTTGGGGTCCGTGACGCTTCCGTGCAGTGACGTCGTCGCCGTCTGAGAGGAGGCAAGCGTGCTTAGGGCAAGCAGGAAAGCAAAGAGTGAAGCCAGTAGCTGCGAGGCAGAACGCATAGCAACTCCTTTGGACGATTTGTGGTCTGGCTGCTGTCGAACCTAAAACAGCTTTACTGACACAGGGAATGAGACCCTGGAGGACTTGGATGGGTATTTTGCAATTCCGTGGCCAAGCAATGCAAGCTGAATTTTCAGGGATTTAACGCTTTAATGAGACAAAAATCCAGATTTCAAGAGATCAGATACAGGTTTTTGAAAGGCCGGCATCAGCTTTAAGCTCCTGCCCCGGGGCCAAGGCGCTCGCGAGCAACAACAGGACTGGGTAACACTCCAGCGTATACCGAGGCTCCGGATTCTCGAGAGTGCCCAGGAATACGGATCGCAACACCACAAACGCCAGCAGGAGGCCCAAATGTGGAATTGCGTATCCGCGCACAAGGCCGGCTAGGGCGGCCAGAACGTAGGCAAGTCCGATCGCGCCGAAGGTAACGGCGACTGCTGACCACTTGGTGTCATCGTTGAATTCCCACCAGCGGCTGTCGGCGGGGAGCATTTCGGTGCGCGGGCGGAGCCACATGTCGGTAATGCGCAGGAGCGGCAGCCAGAGATAGTAGCGCAGCGGGGCGGCGTGGATTCGGGCTGCGGCAAGGGCTTCGAACCTGGCGTCGAGATCGGGATCTATATGGAGTATCTGGTTGTAGTCGCTTATCAGTTGTAACGTTTGTTTCTTCTGTAGTTCCGAGTCAAAGGCGCGGCTGGGCAGCTTTGCGGGGTCGATGGCTCCTCCGGGAACCGGCCAGTAGATTTCTTCGACTGAGGCGTAATCAGCGATCCAGGTCTTTACCCAGTGATTGAATCCCATGGGGACGTATTCGCCTTCCTCGTTGGCATAGCGCGGCGCCAGCGGCTCGAAGCCACGCATGGTGTGCAGGTTTCGCAGCGTCCACGGGACGAGCGGGGCGAGCGCGACGGTGGCAACAATGGCTCCGGCCCAAAGAAGTGGCAGAATCGGTTGGCGGTGGCGCAGAATCAGCCGTGCTAAGTAGACTCCGATTGTGACCAGAAGTAGACCGCCATCGGGCCGAAGCAGAATTGCGCCGGCCACGGCAAGACCACAGGCGAGCCATGGGAGCATGCGCTTAAAACCCAGACCATCCAGCCCAACGATTGCGAAATCGAGCGCCAACGCGGTGAAGAAAATTTCTAAAGTCTCCGTCAGAGCGGCGGCAGCATAGTTGGCAAGAAACGGGCATACCGCAGCCAGCACGAACGTGGCCTTCGCGGCACGTGGAGAGATAACGCGCCGCGCCATGTCGGCTATGATGAAACAGGTGCCGATATCCACGAACATCTGCGCGACGAGCACGGCGCGATAGTGCTCCATGCCGAAGATGGCGAAGATGAACGCGAGAAATGCTGGGTATCCTGGCAGACGGATGTAGGTCGGAGAAATCTCTTCCGTCCCACTTAACCCGTAAATGCCGTGCTGCAGCCAGTTTTTGGCAATGTCGCCGTAAACGAACGAATCCGTAGTGACTCCTGGAAAACGAAAAATAAAGAACAACCGCAGCGCAATCCCAGCGAGAATTGCAAGGAGGAAGTAGCGGAAATTTTGGCGCACGAGCTCGCGCACGCTGCGAATATAACGCGTTTTGTGGCAATCGCCACGTCCGCAACTCACGCGGCGCGCATCGCATCTAATTGATTAACCTGCCGTTTGACCCTCCCACAGCAGCAGCTTAGGATGGAAATGGCCTTGAGCAAATGGCGCA
>DAIMDJ010000143.1:0-3790 GCA_036725905.1 Terriglobales bacterium | reverse complement strand
TTCTGTGGATGACAAGGTCATGCCGTTCGTGAAATCGGAAGACACGGGAATGGAAGTTTTCCCGGTGGTGCAGAATTTCGATGGAACGGATTGGATTGACATCAGCGCATTTCTCAATGATCCGGATGCACGGGCGCGTTTTCGCGGACAAGGTGATGCTTTTCTTGCGAGCGACAAATTTCGCGGTTTGATGATTGACTTTGAAGACTTTCCGCAAAAAGCCCAGCCCGGCTACATGGCGCTGCTGAACGAGCTTTCAGGCGATCTGCATGCCAAGGGCATGAAGCTCTACGTCAGCGTGCAGGCGGGCAACGCAGATTTCGACTATCCCGCTGTTGCTGCCTTGGCGGATGGCGTCATTGTCATGAACTATGACGAGCATTACCCGGGAGCGGCGCCGGGACCGGTGGCGTCGCAAGACTGGTTCGTGCTGAACCTAACCGCGATCAAGAAAGTTGTGCCGCAGGAGAAGCTGATCTGCGCGATCGGCAATTATGGGTACGATTGGGTGCAAAGACCGAAACGTGGAACTCTGCCGCCGGGCGTGAAAGATACAAACGTTTCGGTGCAGGATGCGTGGCTCACAGCGCGTGATTCGGAAGCGGACATGGATTTCGATGGCGACGCTCTGAACCCGCATATCAGTTATCTGGACGAAAACAATCGGCAACATGAAGTTTGGTTTCTGGATGCGGTCACTGCTCTCAACGAAATGCGCGCGGCACAGCTTCTTGGAATCAAGACGTTCGCGCTCTGGCGGCTGGGGGCGGAAGACCGGTCTCTATGGCGAGTGTGGGATGTGCCAGGCGAAACTGCCGCTCCGGAGAAGTTGAAGGATGTCCCCCCCGGACAGGATGTCGATATGGAGGGCGATGGGGAAATTCTGCGGATCGAAGCTCGGCCCACCGACGGAGCACGCGCGATCACGATAGATTCCGCGTCGGGACAAATCACCGATGAGAGTTTCGAATCACTGCCAGAACCTTACAGGGTGGGACGTTATGGATCGAGCAAGAATCGATTGGCGATCACATTTGACGATGGACCGGATCCCGAGTGGACGCCGAAGATTCTCGATGTTTTGAAAGAGAAGCAAGCTCCGGCGACGTTCTTCTTAATCGGAATCCAAGCTGACAAGTTTTCTGATCTCACGCAGCGCATTTATCGCGAAGGCCACGAGATCGGGAATCACACCTTTACGCATCCCGATATCAGCAACATCTCGCATCGCTTTATGCAACTGGAGCTGAATTTAACGGAGCGGTTGTTTGCCAGCCGTTTGGGGATGCGAACCATTCTTTTCCGGCCTCCTTATTCCATTGATCAGGAGCCTGACACTGAAGATCAGGTGCGGCCGCTCGAAATTACGCAAGACATGGGGTACACGACGGTCGGCAACAAGATTGATCCAAGCGATTGGCGGGAGAATCCGCATCGCTCAGCCGAGCAAATCTCTGCCGATGTGTTGGCACACTTGCCGCCGTGTGCGCCAAACGATCAGCGCTGCGGCAATATCATTTTGTTGCACGATGGCGGCGGCGACAGGCAGGAGACAGTCCGCGCGCTGCCGATGATTATTGATGGCATTCGCGCCCGCGGATACCAAATTGTTCCCGTTTATCAACTGCTCGGAAAAACGCGAGCCGATGTGATGCCGCCTCTGCCGGCGAACGAGCGCTGGGCAGCGCGGCTGAATTTTGTCGGATTCTGGCTGTTCGACTTCAGCATTAAGGCAATCACTTGGATTTTCCTCATCGGCGATGTGCTCATGACGGGGCGTCTGCTGATCATTGGTGCATTCGCCATTTACGATCGCCTGCGCGCACGCCAGTATGGGCGGGACGCAGATTCGTACAAACCCGACGTCGCGGTGTTAATTCCTGCGTACAACGAAGAGAAAGTCATTGAGCGAACGGTGCGGGCGGCGCTGGCGTCAGACTATCCAAATTTGCGAGTCATCGTTATTGATGATGGGTCGAAGGACAAGACGTTGGAAGTTGCCCACGCCGCGTTTGCACGCGAGGAAATGAGGGGCCAAGTTCTTATTTTGACTAAACCTAATTCGGGCAAAGCCGACGCGCTGAATTTTGGGCTCGAGCATCTGCGTGATGAAGAAATTTTCGTCGGCATCGATGCGGATACGATGATTGCGCGCGATGCCATCTCCCGGCTGGTGCCGCATTTTCTCGATCCGCAGGTAGGCGCCGTGGCGGGAAATGCCAAGGTTGGCAATCGGGTGAATCTGTGGACACGCTGGCAGGCGCTAGAGTACATCACCAGCCAGAACTTTGAGCGGCGAGCGCTGAACACGTTGGGTGCGGTGAGCGTGGTTCCGGGAGCGATCGGCGCATGGCGCACCTCCGCCGTGCGTGAGGCTGGCGCGTATCATACCGATACTGTTGCCGAAGACGCCGATTTGACCATGGCGCTGCTAGAGCGTGGATATCGCGTGGAATATGAAGACCGGGCGCTCGCTTATACCGAGGCGCCGGTCAATGCGAATGGGCTTATGCGACAGCGGTTCCGCTGGTCGTTTGGAATTCTGCAGTCGGTCTGGAAGCATCGCTCAGCATTCGGCCGCAAGGGTGTATTGGGCTGGGTAGCATTGCCGAATATCTTCATTTTCCAGATTGTTCTGCCGCTGGTCTCGCCGTTTATTGATTTGATGTTTTCTGTCGGTGCGGTTTGGTATTTCATTCAGAAGTTCTATCACCCGGAATCCACGGATCCAGCGAGCTTTCAGCGATTGGTGCTGTTCTTCGCAGCTTTCCTGGTGATCGATTTTCTTGCTTCGGCCATTGCCTTCGCGCTCGAACGCCGCGAACCGGAAGGGCGCGAGGATGTTTGGCTTCTCAGCCAGGTTTGGCTGCAACGATTTGCGTATCGCCAGTTATTCTCGGTGGTGCTGCTCAAAACCTTGAAGCGCGCGATTGAGGGCCAGCGTTTCGCCTGGGACAAGCTGGAGCGCACGGCGAAGATGAGCTACCGGCCCGCAGAACAGCGCGAGTCGGTCAAGGTCCCATAGTATGCGGCGGACGTCCTCGTCCGCACGGTGCTAGAATTGACTGTCGCCGAATCGTCCTGTACGACTCATATCTCCCTGAGGTGCACTCATGGCAACCGTTGAAGCCCCTACTCGTCCGAAGATTCGTATACATGAAAGACCGTTCGTAAACGAGCCGCTCACCGATTTTACGAAGGAAGAAAACGCGCGCAAGATGCGTGCCGCTATTGAGAAAGTGCGCGGGCAGCTTGGGCGTGAGTATGACTTGATTATTGGCGCCAGACGGGTGAAGACGACGGACAAGATTAGGTCTCTCAATCCCGCCAAGCCTTCTCAGATCGTGGGCATTCACCAGAAGGCCGGCAAAGAGCACGTGGAACCCGCGATAAGAGCCGCGCTCGCAGCTTTTGAGAGCTGGAGCCAGACATCATTTGAGGAGCGTGCCAGCCTTTTGTTCCGCGTAGGCGATCTGCTGCGCGAGCGCAAGTTCGAATTTGGCGCCTGGATGGTCTTTGAAGTCAGCAAGAATTGGGCGGAGGCGGACGCAGACGTCGCTGAGACCATCGATTTTTGCGAATACTACAGCCGTGAAGCACTGCGGCTCGCCAAGACTGAGCTCCCGGTGCAGATGACCGGCGAGCATGACACCCTGTTGTACATTCCGTTAGGCGTAGGCGCGGTGATTCCGCCATGGAATTTCCCCTGCGCGATTATGGCTGGGATGACGCTGGCTTCGATAGTTTCCGGCAACACCGTGATTTTGAAACCGTCGAGCGACTCGCCGAC
>DAIMDJ010000142.1:2774-7054 GCA_036725905.1 Terriglobales bacterium | reverse complement strand
AATCTCCGGTGGAACTTCTTTGATTGCGACTTGAAACTCAAACATTGGAGTCTCGCTTCCCCGCCCCCAGCGATTCACTTCCCAGTGCGCGCGGATAAACTTGATCTCGGGATGTGTCGTGAGATCAAGCAGCAGAGGATGTGGGCCGCGATAGAATTTTTGCGGAAAGATCGCCAGCGGCTTGGGCCCCCAGGTTGCGCCATCGGCAGAGCCATAGATGGATACATCCAAGGATTCCTGCTCAACGATGTTAGTGATCTCCAGATTCAGAAGAAAGACTCGATTGGCGGCGCCGCTCACTTCGACCGCAGCGCTGTCGCCTTTTGCATCGACTACGGTTCTTGGGGGGACCAGAAATGTATCCACCATGACGAGAGAATTGTAGCAAACACAGGATAGTCGCGATTAAGCCAGCGAATCCAGGAACTGCCGGAGTATCTTGCCTACCTGTTCCGGCTGCTCCCAGGGCGAGAAATGCCCGGCTCGCGGCACGATCTTCATCTCGCTCCCGGCGATGTTGCTATGCATGAGCTCGGCTTCCGGGGGCCCAGTCAAAATGTCCTCGTCGCCGGTGAGCACCAGCGTGGGTACGTTGATAGTTTTGAGAGTCGTCACCGAATCCGGGCGCTCCGCCATGCCTCGTTGCACCTGCGCAACATCTTCGGGAGACAGCTTTTGCATCATGCCGAGCGCGCCGTCCACCAAGTCAGGTCGAGTCTCTCGCGTGGTCTTCCCCAGTAAGCGGGGAATCATGCTCTCGAAAAACGGCTCTGTGCCGCGCTCCAGCACATCATTCGCAGCCTGCAGGCGGCTAGCTTTGCCTTCGGGAGTGTCGGCTGGAGCCTTTGTATTGCACAGCACTACAGCGGCTATTCGCCCGCGATAGCGCCGCCAGAACTCGAAGAAGATGTAGCCTCCGATGGAAACTCCGACAAATGGCACGCGGCCGACGTCAGCATGATCGAGGATGCGGGCAATATCCTCGGCGTGTTTTTCCAGTAACGCAGAACCATCGCCCACGCCGGATTCACCATGGCCGCGCAGATCAGGAAGGATCAGCCGGTAGCGCGAGACCAGCGCGTGCGAGACCGGGCGCCAGAACTCATGATTGGCAGGAAATGGATGAAGCAGAACGACCGGGGGCCCGCTGCCGAGGAGTTCATAACAGATTTCCGCGTCGCCGCTGGTGATCCGTTCCATGCTGAAATTACCGGACCGAGATTACCGGGCTCTAGATTACCGGCGGCACTATTTTATGTGGTCGTAACCTGCTGGCCAGCCGGCGCCGTGAGCGCCTCTGGCTCTTTCGGCATCACAATCCAGGCGACGATGTACGCACACAGACCGACGGTAGGTGGCATCAGAGCAACGATCAGCCACACCACGCGCACCACTGTCACGTCAATATCGAAATATTCAGCGACGCCAGCGCAAACGCCGGCAATTTTTCGGCCGGTGCGCGGACGCACCAGTCGCTTGCGCGCGGTCACTGCGCCTACGCGCTTTCCACAATACGCGCACAGATTCGCGTCATCCTGAATCACCTTGCCGCAATAGTTGCAATACATAATGCCCTCCTGCAAAGCTTCGGGCGTAGCTCAAGCTTTGCGCCTACGCTTCTAATTTAGGATACGTCTCAGGCGCCCCAAATGTTCCCTCCTACTCTCGATAAGCCTCTTTCATCCGTTTGCGCGCAATCTCAGCCGGAGGGGTGCTGCTGTTCTCTGCAATCACCGCCTGGTATTTTGCGACCGCCAGATTGCGCTTCTGCAGCAAGTCGTACATCTCTCCGGCGCCCAGATTGGCCTTTTGCAGGACTTCCGGATCCGACTGGGCCACCTGACTCACCTGGTCATAGGCTGCCGCTGCTCCGGAATAATCCTTCTGGGCCCGCAACTCATCGCCCAAGCTGAGCGCGGCAATTTCATAGTGCAGGCCCGGATAATGGCCTTCGCGTCCGGCTTGCCAGATCCTGCGGTACACGGCCGCGGCTTCCTGGTCCCTTCCCGCCGCGCGCAGCAGGTTGCCCTCTTCCAGCGCCATGAGGACATCTTGGGGATAGCTGCTGATCAACTCACGAGCAATGGGCAGTGCCTCATCGTAACGATGTTCGCGCCGAAGAAACAACGTGAGCAGAACCTTGGCATCAACGCTGGTCTCTCCACCGCCGGCGGCACACTCTTGAAGATATTTGATTCCTTTTTCTTTATTTCCGCTCAGGCCGACAATCGAGGCACCCACTTTCACTCCCCATGGCAAACTGCCTATGACGTAATTGTGTGCGCCGACGATCAGCTTGGCTTGCACATCGTTGGGAGCCAACTCCAACACGCGTTCGTGGTCATGCCGCGCTCCCACGGCATTTCGCAGCGCGGAGAACCAAGCGTGCTCAATCAGCGCCGTATAAGTTGCGAATTGTGCGCGCGTTACTCCCCGGGCATAGAGCGCGTCGATGTTTTTCGAATTTGCGCTGAGCCGCTTTTCTTCCAGCTTCAGCGCGCGATCTACAAGCTGTTTGATCCGCTGCTGCGCTTTCGGATCCGCCGTGTGATGCGGTGCGTGAATAAAGCTGTCATTGGCGTACTCGCCGGTATTCAGCGCCCCCATGCGGTAGAGCTCGCGAAAAAGAACCGCGGTCAGCAGATGGTTCACAGCAAAGGGGTCGTCGAGATGCCTCTGCAAAACCTGATCGAACTCCTGCACGGCGCGATCGTAATCAAGATTGTAGAAATGATTGAACGCGGTGAGATTCAGTGGATCGTTGGGCCGATAAGAGAGCGTGTCTGCTTCGTGGGCCGTCTGTGCGCGTAATGACGCCACCGCCCCCAGCGTTAAAAATGCGCATACGGGCACTACCAACCGGGCTAAGAAGCGGGGGAGCAACTTGCGTCTTTGATCTCGAAGGTCTACTGAACCTTAGTTTACCTGAATACCTGCTGGCCGCAGGAACCCAGAAGGTCAAGGTGCTCACAGTTCGCTGGACCCTATAATCGGCTCAGGGTATCTTTCCCAATCTAAGGGGTAAATCTTGCCTGGAGGTTCTGCCTTAAAGCGCGACTCGATTGGGTGAAGAAACGAAATTTCAATGACTTAGCGTGCGGCATCTTTGGCCACTAGCTTGCGGTGTAAAAGCAGAGAGGTAGCGGTATATGTCAGAGGTCATGCACAACACGCAGCGCGAGTTCTGGCGCCCACCAGCTCCCCAGCAGAGTGCCGCCGACGCCGCCTGTGAGCGTTGTGGCACCGAATTTATGGTCGGCGCGCGTTTTTGCCATGTTTGCGGGACCGCCCGCCAAGGCCAGGCTGCAATAACCTCAGCACGAAACTGGACCCGCTATCTGGAGTTCCATAATATCCAGCAGGGTCTTGGCCTCTCCACGGCGTCGCTCATTGCATTCCTCATCGGGGCGTTGTGCATTCTGTTCACCTTCGCCACGAACTGGATTTACAGCGAGCGCACGGTTCTTGAATGGCAAGCGGTTCAGGCGTTCCGCATTCAGGCTCTGTTAGGAGCAATTGCGGCTTTTCTTGCCGGCATCCTGCTCAGGAAAAGGCCCGAAGCAAAGAATCAGCCGTAACAGGTTCTCTCTTCCCTCATTCATCCGATACACCTCGAGCTCTTAGATGAGCTTGAGGTGTGCCTAAATCCGCGATCGCGATCAGTTCACCGGCTCAGGATCGGCTATCACCACCCGCCGCTGTTGATACATTCGGTAAAGATGGTGAACCGGTCCCGTCCCGCGTCCGAGCGGATGTGCATTAACGATAGCCGCAGTGATGTAGGCCTTCGCCAATAGAACTGCCTCTGGCAGACCGCGTCCCCGCGCCAAGTGGCAAGCGATGGCGGTGGCAAAAGCGCACCCCGTGCCGTGGGTTGAGTTGGAGCGCTGACGGTCGGATTTGAAAATTTCCTGCTCCACGCCGCGGCGGGTTTTGAAGCTCAGCAAATCGGTGGCTTTTTCCAGATGTCCACCGGTGACCACCACTGCAGCAGCACCCATCTGATGTAGCTTGTTCGCTGCCGCCCGCATTTGGCCCGGATTTGTGACCGCCAACCCGGTCAGCGCGGAAGCTTCATCCACATTAGGCGTGACCACCGTCGTGAGGGGCAGCAGTCTTTCGACCATAATCCGAGCACCACTCTGGTCGATCAACGCGGCGCCCGAAGTTGCTTTGAGAATCGGGTCGAGCACTACGTTTTCCAGCTTTTTCCTGCCCAAAAAGTCCGCCACCGCTCGCGTGACCTTCGCCGATCCCAGCATTCCGATGCGAACCGAAGC
>DAIMDJ010000142.1:0-2674 GCA_036725905.1 Terriglobales bacterium | reverse complement strand
CTCTGCCCCTGGGCAGCTTCGTGCGGGTCACCAATCTGCGCAACGGGCGCTCGGTAGTCGTCAAAGTCAATGATCGCGGCCCCATAGTTCCCGGCCGGATCATAGACGTTTCTTACAGCACCGCTCGCGTGCTCCAGTTCAAGGCTCAAGGTTTGCAGCGGGTCCGTCTGGATCTGGTTCAACCGAAGATGGCCCAACCGCAAACCATAGCGATGCTGCGGCCGATGGCGTTTTAGCCATAGCTCCGCAGCCGCAAATCTTTTAAACTCCCCTTGATGCATGGACGACTAATAAATGATCGTCTGCTAGACGATCGTCCAATAAACGACCCGCGGCAGCACTTGATCGTCGCTCTCGACGTGTCCTCCGCGGCTGCCGCCAGGAAGATTGTGGCGGCCGTGGGCGACTCCGCTTCCACCTACAAAGTCGGCACGCAGCTCTACACTGCCGAAGGCCCGCAAATCGTGCGCCAACTGGTGACTTCGGGCCGGCGCATCTTTCTCGACCTGAAAAACCATGACATCCCCAACACCGTTGCTTCGGCAATTCGCGAAGCCGCTAAGCTCGGCGTCAGCATGTTGACCGTCCACGCCTCAGGCGGAAGCAAAATGCTGCGTGCCGCAGTAGAAGTCGCGCGAAGCATTAATCCTGAGCTGATGGTGCTCGGAGTCACCGTGCTGACAAGTATGGATGAAGCCGATCTTGAAGAAGCCGGCGCGCGCGACAAAATTCTGGACCAAGTCCTACGACTGGCCGACCTGGCGATCCGCAGCGGATGCCAGGGCATTGTGACCTCCGCCCGCGAAACCGCTCAGGTGCGAAGCCGCCTGGGCCACAAGTTCGCGATCGTAAATCCCGGCATCAGGCCTACCGGCGCCGATCGCGGAGACCAGAGCCGCGTCGTAACTCCCGCAGAAGCTATCGCCGCCGGAGCCACACACATTGTGGTGGGACGACCGATCACCGAAGCAGCGAATCCGGCAGCCGAAGCGAAAAAAATTCTGCAGGAGATGAGCGCCGTTGGTGCGGCGCACTGAAACTCCGCGGCGGAGATTAAGAGCACATCGATCTCCGGATCGTGGTGGGGAAACAGGCGGGGCCATCGTAAAGCGACTAGCAGCGCAACATGCTGAAGATAGCGTGATGTGAGGCAAGCCCCTGGATCGGTCAAGGTTTCACCCTCGACTGTCGTGCTGGGAGAACTATAACCAGGGATCGAGAACTGTTCAGTAAGCCCACCTGAAGATCCAAATTTAGTAAAAGCCCGCCGACGATCCGACCCACTCCATGTTTCTATTATGATCCACGCCCATCATAAGTCCGCGGCCCATGCGGATGATGGTCATAACGGGTGTGAGTGCGTCCTGCCAAATGTACATGATGCGCACCTCAGCCTTGGTTGCGCCGAAAGGTGTCTCGATCACCGGCTCGAAATGCATTTTCTCCTGCAGGATGTATTGCGATCTGCTCTGCGGCGGAATTGCGTCAAGGTCTTCTTTCTTCGGGTTAATGTTTACTCCCAAGCCGGCAAACGAGAACAAGGGTTTGAGAATGTAGTGGTCGAGATCGGCGGGCGCATGTTCGATGCGGTCCAGGAACCAGCTCTTCGGCACGCATTCGTGCTGAAGGTAGGGCAGAGAAAACTTGCTCATGCGGAAGTACCAGTTTGGATGGCCTGCCCATTCGACGTCCAGATCACCCGTAAAGCGGAAATCCAATTGAAGATTTTTTCGCACCAGTTCATCCACAATGGCACGGTTGTAAATCCGCCGGATGGGAATTCTGCGGCCGTTGCTTTCGTAGAAGAGCTGGTTATGAGTCTGCCTGATGTCGGTTATGGAGATGGTCTTGATCCCTAATAATTTTTCGGTGAGCAGAAAATCCGGCAATGTCTTCTGATGCAGCGGATCAATTTCCATCAGGATGACGTTTTCCGGATCGTGATCACCGACAATCGCGCGCCGTAGAAGATGTGTATAGGACTCCCAATCCAAGCCGCTCATTAGATAGTGCAAATTGGCGTCCAGCCCGAAGACTTCCGCGTAAGACTGCGTCAAAACCGGTTGATACGCGTAAAGGGAAGGAAAGCCCTGCAGTTCAACCAGCTTGGGCTGAAGCTGGCCTGCCGCATCACGCACAAGGCCAAAATCGACTTGGATGAACATGGGGTGCGAGGTCTCGTTAGGCACATTAAATTCAGACGGAATTGCAACGGAGGAAGCCTGGCGGTATTCGGGAGTCTCGAGCTGATGAATTAATTCTTTCCCGCACTGCGCTATCCGATCGAGCAGAGATTTTGGAAAGAAGCAAGGTGTCTCGCAAATCCGAAATTGCACCGGAGTTCCGCAGCGCTCTGCCATCAGCTGCAAGAGCCGCTGGTATTTTTCTGGCGTGAAGTTTGCGTTGAACTGCTGGCGAAGGGAGGGAATCATGATTTCTGTGGCGCGGGCGCCCCGCCCGCGAGAGATATTGCGAGTGGATCAGTCTTCCTTCCAGAAAGGTAAATTGGCTTCACCACATTCCACTGACGCGGTCGCGGCATCCGGGCTCGCTTGGACGCTCGCCTGATCCACGACGGGGCGCGGCGCCAGGGCATCTCCCACGCTCCGAACGTCGGCACCCGCGCTCGCGACGGCGTTGCCGACGTCGACGAGCGCGTGCGGCTGCAGCCGGT
>DAIMDJ010000141.1:0-7054 GCA_036725905.1 Terriglobales bacterium | reverse complement strand
GGTGACGGCGCTTTTGCCGCAAGTATTCGAGTGGGCGCGAGAAGCGAATCCTATGCAGCCTCTCACCAGCGGGGTGTGGGCCGTCGACACCTCGCCAGATGGAGCAAGCCTTGGTGAGCTGCAGGAGATTCAACTGCGCGAGTCTGACGTCATCACTTTTCACAACTATACTTGGCCGGAATACTTCAAGCGCCAGGTGAGCTGGCTAAAGAAATACAACCGGCCGGTGATCTGCACGGAATACATGGCGCGTCCGGTGGGCAGCACGTTTGACACGGTGTTGCCGATTGCGAAGGAGGAGCGGGTCGGAGCGATCAATTGGGGATTCGTCGCTGGCAAGACGCAGACATATTTGCCGTGGACTCGTGGGAGCATCCGTACGTTCTAAGCCACCCGCCGGTCTGGTTTCACGAGGTTCTGCATCCCGACGGAACACCGTACCGGCAGGCCGAAGTGGATTTGATCCGGCGCCTAACGGGGAAGAAGTAGCAATCGAGAATTACGCTGGACGGAGTCGTTACCTGATTGCTGCTTTGGCAGCGAAGAATTTCGGCTGCTTGGCGCGTTACGCCGCCATTGACGCGACTCTTGCACCTTGATGTGCCTGGGCTTTCCGGGCGGATATTTCAGGCGAGGCGGAAAGCTTTTCCGCCAGCTTCGCTCGTGTCTCCTGGAGTACATCCACGGCCTGCCGGTATTTCGCCCGTGTAATATTTCGCAACGCCGCGATCAGGACTGCCCCCTGTGCTCCATCAAAGACGCCTTCGGCCCTTTCTGTCAGCTTAAGCCAGTCATGCCAATCCCCAATTACGTCCTGCATGCGCTTAAGCTGCTCGACTAGCTGCTTGGCCTGCGGATCATCGCCCGCTATTTCCGCCAGATATCGTGCTCGCTTGCCCGCGATCCGGTACTGGTGCACTCTCTTCTCGCTCAGCGGACCTTGATTAGCCCCAAGTTGAAGCACCGGACGGATGGCCAGGTCCAGGAGCTCTGCGGTGCTGTTCGGCACCTCGACTTTCACAGCACACCGTTTGAGCCGTTTGCGAAGTTGAGAAACTTGTTGTTGGTCAAACGCCCTCTCCAGCTTCTTCTCCCGCGCAGACCGCTCGTCCGCCAATACACGCAGCAATTGCGATTTCCGCTCAGCTTCCTGCGGCAGCTTTAGACTTCTAAGCGCTGCAATCTGCACGTCCAGGTCACGAACCCTGCCTGCCTTCTTACGCAGGCGAGCCAGCAACTTTAGCAGTCTCTTATCTTTACGTTTAGGGTTCGCAACCAAGGCTTCAACCAGAACCTCCACCCGCCGGCTGTAGGTGCGAAACTTGTGCACATTCGAGGCAGCGGGTTTGTTTGCCAGCTTCGACAACTGGCGGCTTAGTTTCTGGAACACAGCGCGACTTTGGGCTTCATCTACTGGCATAAGGTCAACCACGCGGGAGCAAAATACAGCTTGATCCTGGGAAATGCAAATCGAGAAGAACTGGTATTATTGGCCGCTCAACAGAACGTCCAACACGGCAGGCGCAATCCGCTATTTTAACACTGTAGTAACACTAGCGTGCTAGCCTCGCCGTGATGGCCAATCGAGCTTTAGGAGCGCCAGGTTTGAGTGGACCGCAACCTTTTCTGAAATCAGGAGTTGCGGTGGACGCTGTGGGAGAATCGCAGCCCTTGCTGAAGGCCGGCGACAGCCGTTGGGCTGACCGCAGCTTCTTTGCCCTCATTCTGGCATGCGGTCTCTGCGTGCTCGCACTGGTAGGATTAATTGTCTACGAACTGATAACCAAGTCTTCGCTCTCTTGGCACGCTTTCGGCCTGAAGTTCTTTTTCCGCAGCGAGTGGGATCCTGTGAACGAACAATTCGGTGCCCTGCCGTTCGTTTACGGCACCATAGTTTCATCTGTCGTCGCTCTCGCGATTGCAGTGCCGCTTGCCATTGGAGTAGCAGTTTTCATTACTGAAATGTCTCCGCGCTGGTTGCGCGGCTCGCTCGCTTTTACTACCGAGTTGCTAGCTGCAATTCCCAGCGTGATTTATGGCTTGTGGGCCATCTTTATTCTTGTCCCATTACTCCGCACTTACGTGCAGCCTTTCTTAGCACGCTACTTCGGCTGGACTGGCTTGTTTGAGGGGCCGCCGTATGGCATAGGCATGCTGGCGGCTGGAATTATTTTAGCGATCATGGTCATCCCGATTGTTTCGTCAATCACACGCGAGGTCATGACCGCCGTCCCGCAACAACAGAGGGAAGCCGTGCTGGCACTGGGAGCCACCCGCTGGGAGATGATTCGCACCGGCGTCCTGCGCAATGCGCGCGCCGGTATCCTGGGCGGAATCATTCTGGGCCTTGGCCGCGCACTCGGCGAAACGATGGCCGTCACCATGGTAATCGGCAATCGACCCGAGATCGCGAAGTCTCTGTTCGCTCCCGGCTATACCATGGCCAGCGTAATCGCAAATGAATTCAGTGAAGCCACGGGTGATGTTTATCTCAGCGCTCTGGTTGAAGTAGGGCTGGCGCTTTTCATCGTGACCATTATCGTGAACATTCTGGCTCAGTTCCTGGTATGGACCGTCACACGTGGAATGCCAGCGAGGACCCATGTATAAAACCCGAGCTGCCAAAAAAGGGGAAGGGCACGACTTCATTCGTGCGGTTAGGCGTGATGATGCGAGGGCTTTAGCCGCTGAGGTTTAATATGGCAACATCCAATTCCGCAAATCTGGTGACCGAGATTGCGGCTGCCCCAGTCAGCTTCCGCCGTCGCGCCATGAATGCATTGGTCACCGGTGCTGCTGCTGGCGCCGTCTTGCTTGTGCTTTTGCCGCTGGGCGCGATTTTTGTCTATCTGGTCTACAAGGGCTTCGGCTCATTGAACTGGGCCTTTCTCACGCAAATCCCGAAGCCGGTTGGAGAAGCCGGCGGCGGCATGGCTAACGCCATCGCGGGCTCTGCCTACATTCTTCTGATCGCCAGCGCGATCGGTGTGCCCATTGGGATCGGAGCCGGCATCTATCTTTCCGAATATGGCCGCAATCGCCTTGGCGATCTGATTCGCTTCACCGCCGACGTACTGAACGGCGTGCCATCGATCATCGTGGGCATCGTAGCCTATGGCTTGGTCGTCCTATCTCAAGGACACTTTTCTGCTCTGGCCGGCGGCGTCGCCCTCGCCATCATGATGATTCCCACAATTACGCGAACGACAGAAGAGATGCTGCTACTCGTGCCACAAGCTGTGCGGGAAGCTGCATTTGGACTTGGCGTCTCCCGCTGGCGCACCACCCTCTCCATCACGTTGCGCACCGCCACTTCGGGCGTGATCACCGGAATCATGCTGGCCTTCGCCCGCGTGGCTGGTGAGACTGCCCCGCTGCTTTTTACGGCTTTCGGCAATCAGTACTGGAACTGGAAAATGAACCAGCCCACGGCCGCGTTGCCGCTGCAAATTTTCACTTACGCCATCTCTCCATTTGATGAGTGGCATCGCCAGGCCTGGGCAGGCGCGCTGATCTTGATTATTCTCATCGTAGTTTCAGTCAGCGCTGTCCGCATCGCCGCGGGTCGCGGCATGCTCAAAGGAGTGAGCTGATATGGGCGTCGGCATCCAGGTCGAGCACCTGAACGCCTGGTTCGGCAAAACTCAGGCGCTCTACGATATCAGCATGAACGTGGCGGCCAATCATGCCACCGCGATCATCGGCCCATCCGGTTGTGGGAAGTCCACATTCGTGCGTTGCCTGAATCGTATGCATGAGACGATCCCCGAAGCTCACGCCACTGGCCGCGTGCGCATCGGCGACCTTGACGTCTACAACGGAACCTCCGCGGTGCAAATCCGCCGCCGCATCGGCATGGTCTTCCAAAAGCCGAACCCATTCCCCACGATGTCGATCTATGACAACGTGGCTGCCGGACTGAAGCTCAACGGTTTCCGCAATCGCCGCAAGTTGGATGAAATCGTGCAGCGTTCGCTCACCCATTCCGCGCTTTGGGACGAAGTCAAAGACATCATGCATAAAAAATCCGGAGCCAGCCTCTCCGGAGGCCAGCAGCAACGTCTTTGCATCGCCCGCGCCCTGGCGGTGGAGCCGCAAGTTATCCTCATGGACGAGCCTTGCTCCGCGCTCGACCCGATCTCCACCGGAAAAATCGAAGAGCTAATTTTTCAGCTCAAAGAACACTTCACCATCGTCATCGTCACTCATAACATGCAACAAGCGTCGCGTGTTGCTGAGTTCACCGGATTTTTCCTTCTCGGCAAGCTGATAGAATTTGATAAGACGGAAAAGATTTTCACCACTCCTTCCGACAAACGGACGGAAGACTACATCACAGGCAGGTTTGGATAATGCGCAGTCGCTTTCATCAGGAATTGGATGATCTCCGGGCCCGATTACTCCGCATGGGTGGACTCGCCGAGCAGGCTGTCGATCGTGCCTGCCAGGCTTACATCGATCGCGATTTGAATCGCTGCCACCAGGTGCTCGAAGGCGAAACTCAAATCAATTTGACCGAGCGCGAAATTGATGAGATGGCATTCGATCTTCTCGCCATGCAACAGCCAATGGCTGTCGATCTACGCTTCATTCTCGCAGTCACCAAGATTAACGCCGACCTCGAGCGTGTCGGCGACCAGGCGGTCAACATCGCCGAGCGTGTCATGGACATGGTGGAGCTTCCTAAGGCCGATCTTCCGGTGGACATTCCGCGCATGGCGACAGCTGCTTCAGCAATGGTCCGCCGGGCACTCGAATCCTTCATCGAAGGCAAAGCCGAGCTGGCGCAAGCCGTTCTTGAGATGGACAACGTCGTCGACCGTATGCGTGACGACGCTTTCATTCGTCTAGTCAAAACCATGAACGATCGCCCTGAGGTCACGCGCCAGGCACTCGACGCGCTGCTGATTGCTCGTAACCTCGAGCGCGTTGCCGACCACGCCACCAACATCGCCGAAGATGTCATTTTCTGGGTGCGCGGGGCAGACGTGCGGCACAACGTGGCGCAAGAGGCTGCTGCTGCGCAGCCGACCATCCCCGACACACACTGATCTACTCGGAGCCCTGCGAGGCGGAATTCTTACAGCAACAACATTTACAATCCACCCGGAGGCTGAGAACGTTTGAAAGTCATTCTTCGTGTACCTTCGCGCCCTTTGTGGTTTGTGAAATCAAGCGTCTTCTGTGCGACGCTCGCGGTTCTGACCGCTGTGTTGTGTGCACAGGAACCACCCAAGCAGATTCCGCTGCCCACAAGCAAAATCCTCATCAGCCCTTACCCCGGCCGCATTGCCCGAACCAACAGCTTTCCCGCCACAGTCGCTATAAGTCCGGATAAGCACTATGCCGCGTTCTTAAACGACGGGTACGGCACGCAAGCCAGCGCGCTACATCAATCCATCGCGATTCTCGATCTTCAAACCAACCGCCTGACTGACTTTCCTGACGCGCGGCTTGGAAAGAATGCGCGCCAGAGCTACTTTCTCGGCCTCGCCTTCAGCTCAGACGGCGATCACCTTTATGCATCGGTAGGATCAATTACTGATCCCACCGGCGAGAAATCGGGCGATACCGGCAACGGAATAGCGATTTATCAATTTCGCGAAGGTAAGATCACTCCCGAGCGATTCCTTAAGATTGCCCCGCAAAAAATTGGCACCGGGAAAAAAGTAGCGCGCGCCCTGCGCAAAACTGCGCCTGAGACGGCGATTCCTTATCCCGCCGGCATTGCGGTTATTCGGACAGAAACACACGACGAGCTTCTCATCGCCAATAATCTTTCAGATAACGTGATTCTGCTAGACACGGCCGACGGTCGAGTCCTCAAGACCTTCGACCTGAGCACTCACGCGATGATTCCTTCTTCGTTTCCCTACACCGTCGTAGCCACACGTGATGGACAGCGTGCCTGGTGCAGTCTGTGGAACTCATCGCGTGTAGCCGAACTTGATTTGCAGCACGGGACGGTCTCCCGCTGGGTTCCGCTGCTTGAACCCTCAGGTCCTACTACGGCCGGCTCGCACCCCAGTGCGCTTCTGCTGAATGCCGATGAGTCCCTGCTTTATGTCGCACTCGCTAACTCGGACAGAGTCGCTGTAGTTTCCACGGCCCGCGGTGATTTGGTCGCGATGCTCGATACGTCTTTGCAGGACCAGAAATTTTCCGGAACATTTCCAACCGCCTTGGCCCAAAGCACTGACGGAAAACAGTTGTTTGTCGCCGATTCTTCGCTGAACGCAATCGCCATATTCGATGTATCGCGTATAAACCCCAGCAATCCTGTTTACGATGTTGCGGCCCAGCGCGCACTCGGCTTTATCCCTTCAGGTTGGTATCCCAGCGCTCTTGCTGTGATCGGCGACAATCTTCTGGTCGCCACCGCGAAAGGTGAGGGCACTGGGCCGAACAATGGCCCGAACGCGGTGAAGGAGGAAGGACCTCGCCGCCGTCATCCCTACATTGTCTCGCTGCTCTATGGTTCCATCTCGCGGATACACATTCCCACGATCAAAGAGGAACTGCCGGAGTTAACTCGCCAGGTGGAAGAGAGCAATCTTCTCCATCGCGATCCGGGAAAAATCGAGTTCCAGTCCGGATCCAATCCCATCCGCCACGTCATATACGTGATCAAGGAAAATCGCAGCTATGATCAAATCTTCGGCGACCTGAAAGTCGGCAACGGCGACCTATCGCTCACCATGTACGGCGCTGACATCACTCCCAACGAACACAAGCTGGCGCTGCAATTCGGTGTGCTCGACAACTTCTATGACAGCGGCGAGGTCTCGGGCGATGGGCACGATTGGTCTACCGCGGCAATCACTAGCGATTACAACGAAAAGACCTGGCAGATCGCTTATCGTGGCAAAGAACGAATATATGACTATCAAGGCTCTGTAGCCGACGAATATCCCCTGGAAATTGGCGAACCTGACGTAGACGACCCCGCGACTGGCTTTCTCTGGGACAACGTCGCCAGCCACAATCTCACTTACCGCGACTACGGCGAATTCATCGAAGGTGAATGGTGCAAGCCACAGCGGCCTGAACTTGC
>DAIMDJ010000140.1:5186-7091 GCA_036725905.1 Terriglobales bacterium | reverse complement strand
CAATTCATAAGTACGGTTCATTCAACTCTCCAATTCTCTCCAGCCCAGCGATTCCGCTGTGCGATCGTCGAGCTGCGCTCGACCGGACAGCCGAGGGCGGCCGTCCCTACGTGATTTCCGGTGGCTCTGGCTTGCGATTGAAGCGGTTCATCGCTGCTGCCCGTCCTTCCGTCAAAATCACCTTCACTGCTTCTGCCGCCGTATCGAGCACCTCGTCCACAGCTTTCAACTGGGATTTTCGAAACGGCTTCAAAATCTTCTTTTCGGGCGCGATGCCCAGTCGAATCCGCAAAAAGTCCTGCGTGCCAAGCGCTCCGATAATCGATTCCATTCCATTGTGCCCCGCGGAGCTGCCACGCTCACGGATGCGGATCGTACCCATCGGCAGATCCAGTTCGTCGTAAATTACGATCAGGTCGGCTTCAGGCCTAAGCTCATGCTGCTCCAGCAGGCATTGCACCGCAGTACCGCTCAGGTTCATAAACGTTTCTGGCTTAGCCAGAAGAACCTGCTCGGAACCGATCTGCGCGCGCGCAGTAAGCGCCTGGCACTGCCGATTTCTGACTTCCACGTTCAGATCGCCGGCCAGACGATCGATCGTGAGGAATCCCAAATTGTGCGGCGTGAACTGATATTCGATACCCGGATTGCCGAGACCGACAATGAGCTTCACGCCTTGCTAATTTCCCCTGTGTCGAACTAGTCGAGTCATGCTCGACTGGACGGGCGGGGACGCCCGTCCTCCATCGAATAACCTATTTTTTCTCTTTCTTCTCCGGCTTTTCTGGCTTCTCGGCAGCAGCAGGTTCTGCGCCTTCTTCGCCCTCCACCTCCTGCTTGCCTTTCTTGATGACCTCAGGCTCGGCAGGAGCGGCAGCAGCCTCAGCAGCAGCAACTTCCGGAGCCGGAACTTCTTCTTCCTTGACCGCGGTAATGTGCGCGACAGTCTGATCCGCATCAGTAAGAAATCGAAGCTTCTCGCTGTGGGGCAGATCGGCCACACGCAGCACTCTGCCGAAGACTAGCTCGGTCACGTCCGCCTCAATCGAATTTGGAATATCGCTAGGCAGGCACTCAACTTCCAGTTCGCGCAACACCTGCTCGAGAATACCGCCTTGCTGTTTCACGCCGGCAGCTTCGCCCTTGAGCACGATTGGCACATTGACCGTAAGCTTCTGATCCATGGCAATGCGCTTCAGATCGATATGGAGAAGCGAGCCTTTGATTGGCTCATATTGCCAGTCGACAATCATTGCCTTGCTCCGCTCGCCATCCAGAGCCAAATCGAAAATGGTGTTGTGACCGGTAGCAGAGTGAAGAATCCGCGAAACCTGGCGTGGATCAAGGCTCACCGAGAGCGCGCTCTTCCCCGCGCCGTAAACCACCCCGGGAATTTTTCCTGAGCGGCGGATACGCCGGGCATCGTTCTTATTGCCGGCTGTACGCGGTTGAGCTTCCAAAAGGTTTGTTTCCGTTGCAGTGGTTGCCATTTTGATTTCCTGTTTACGTAGATAATCCGCTCACGGACGTTTCTTCGTGAATCGACTGGATCGCACGTCCGATCAAACCAGCGATCGAAAGTACCTTGAATTTAGGTTCTTTGCTGGCTCCATCATTAAGCGGAATGGTATTGGTCACTACGACTTCCGTGATGCAAGATTTCGCAACATTCTCCACCGCAGCCCCGGAGAGCACTGCGTGCGATGCGCATGCGTAAACCGCACACGCGCCATTTTCCTTCAGAGCGCTCGCCGTCTTCACCAGAGTGCCTGCGGTATCAATCAGGTCGTCGATGACCAGGCAGGTGCGGCCGTTGACATCACCGATTACGTGCATGACCTCGGCAACGTTCATGTCCACACGGCGCTTATCTACGATGGCCAACGCAGCGTCCATCTGCTTAGC
>DAIMDJ010000140.1:0-5086 GCA_036725905.1 Terriglobales bacterium | reverse complement strand
CGGTCCTGGCGGGCGTAGCCATAATACGGAATCACCGCCGTGATACGCCGGGCGGAGGCCCGTTTGAGGGCATCAATCATCAACAGCAGTTCCATCAGGTGCTCGTCCACCGGGCGGCAGGTAGGTTGCATAGCGAAGACGTCAGCGCCGCGCACATTCTCTTGAATCTGTACATAAGCTTCGCCATCGCTAAAGCGCGTAACCACAGCCTGGCCGCGAGTCAAACCAAGAAAAGCGCAGACCTCATCGCACAACGACTCGTTCGCGGTGCCGCAGAAGATCTTGAACTTATCGTCTACGCGTCCGCGATGCGGCTTGCGCTCCGGTTTCTCGTCGGCGCTCATGTGGGCCTTCTTTTCCGTCGCTGTCGCAAGAGTTGCCATAGAATCAGCCCTTAGCTATTGGCTTTTAGCCGTTAGCTTTAACGTGCCACCACCAGCTCCCCTGCCCAAGTTAAGAGCCAAAAGCTAATGGCTAATAGCTAGTCTCTGGCTGGGCCGCTAGGATTCGAACCTAGACAAAGTGCTCCAAAGGCACTTGACCTACCATTAGTCGACGGCCCAGTTTTCCAATTGCAGATTTGGCGATTTCAGATTGTAGATTGAAAAGCTCATCTCCCGCTACAAATTGTCAGTCTGCAAGCTGAAATCTTCAATCGAAAATCTTCCACCAGTACTGCTGGCGCGTCATCGTGGTCGTTACCTGCGCAGGAACGCCTCGGTTGCGCAGCCGGGTCGCGGCTTTCTCAGCCGTAATCCTGGACTCAAACAATCCGTAGCTTGCTGAGCCGGACCCGGACAGCGAGGCATAAAAAGCCCCCGCCCGCAGAAGCACACTCTTGACCTCGCGCAATTCGGGATACTGAGGAAAGACGACTTGTTCAAAGTCGTTTTCGATCCCGGTACGGACGAGGTCGAGAAGCGGATTCCCGGCCCGGCCTCCGCCCTTCGCGGAGACACCGGATAAGACCTTCCCAGTTTTGCTCTGGGAGATCAGCCACGCACTGAGTGCACGACCGAGCTCTGTAATTCTATCGGACGGAGTAGCTTGCGTCAATTTCTGTCGAGGCAACGATCTTGTCATTCCGAGCGGGGATTTATCCCCCGAGGAATCTGCTTTATTGTGATCCTTAAAAGCAGACTCCTCACCGGCTGAAGCCGATTCGGAATGACAATGCTTCTGGAGCGTTGCAAGGTACGCATCCCAATCGGCGAAAGCTTTAGCCGTCGAAACGCCAATCTCCGGGATAGCCACCACGCAAGGCATGGATGGTAAATCGGGCAACGGATACACTTCCTCACCGTGTCCAACCCCTAGCACCGTCCCGCCGATTAGAAACAGCGGCAGATCGGAGCCGACCACGGCGCCGATTCGTAGCTTCTCGGGCCAGGGCACCGCCTTTTTCAGAGCACGCTCGAGCGCCAGCAGTGCCGCCACAGCATTGCCCGAAGCTCCACCTAATCCTCCTTGCACCGGCAGGCGCTTCTCAATTGTGATGACCACCCGTCCGTGTGCCCGCAGCGGCATCATCGCTTTTTCGACAATCTTGTAGCAAGTGTTTGAGTTGTCTCTGGGGACACGTGGATCATCGCAGCGAATCTCAATCCCTGACCCGCGCTGCACCTCAACATGAATGACATCATGCAGCGCAATTGTTTGATAAACGGTGCGCAGCTCGTGGAAACCATCAGCCCGCAAGGGGCCAATGCGCAGGCCGAGGTTGATCTTGGCAAACGAGCGGGCAGTAACTTGCATGGGATGTTGATTTAACCACAGAGGGCACAGGGGAACACAGAGGGCTAGGAGCGCCGCTTGTAGTAGATGGCGAACTCAAACCCCGGATTCGCGGGGAACAGTTCCGCCACTTTCCGCAGCCGCTCGGCTAGTTGGGTGGGAACCAGCAAGGGATAATCCCGCTCGCGAAGATCGTAATAATCAACGTCAATATACAACGACAGCAGATAGATCGAAATCGCGTCGGCGAAGCTGGCGGTGAGATATTCGTTCTTGTACTTCTCCGCATCCGGACCCGGAGTAGTAGCCAGCTTGCGCGCTTCCCAGGCATCGAGCGAAGTCTCTCCCCGAGCACCCGCTTCCACCTGCCTCCAGACCAGATCGGCGAACTCTCGTGAAACACCCGCACAATCCACTACGGCGTGGCCGACATTGATATAGAACTCGAATGCGACCGAGAACTTGTCGTCCATTAGACGCGTGGAGATAAACACGCACTGCGAGTCGCCCAGCTCCAAATTGCGGTGGCACACGGCGTTATCGCTTAGGCTCACGTCGTAGCGATCGGCGATGACCGTATCGTCGCCTTGATTAACCGTGAGGGGAACGAAGTAGTACGCCTTGCGGTCGAGAGCCGCCGCGGCGGCATCGGGAACGGCAGCCACCATGCGCTGGAGGTCGGCTTCGCGTACGCTGACCTCTCCAGCAACGGCATAGCAAATACCGTTGGGAGCTTGAGAGACGGGTGTATGGCGGACCACCTCCGCCGGGGGGCGCGTGATGGCCGGTGCGGCCTGTGACATAAAAAGCATTGTAACCTAGCGTTCGCTAAGGGACAGAGTCACGGATTCAGGACAAACTAGCCGCGCTAGAATCAGACATGCCCGCCAGCAAGAGCCCGGCACGGAAGCCCCGCTGGTTCATGATCCCGGTGCGAGTTGTGCTCGTAACATTTGTTCTGAGCCTGCTCACCTTCGCCGTCACGTTGCTGCTGGGGATTTTGGGAATCGTGCTCGGCGCTCGCGCTCGCGGGGTACATCCGGACATGGCCGTAGCTTATAAGTGCATCGCGCTGCCTTCAGCGGGAGTTGTCGGAGCCATTGTATTGATTTCCTCCATATTCATGGAGTTCCGGCACTATCGCGAAGGCTTGGGGCGTTAGCGTCTAGCTCGCCCAGGCCGCCAGAATCGTCCCCATCACCAAATAGCAAACCAACTGGTATCCCGTATTGATCGCGTACGGCTTGTACAGCTTGAACGGCTTCTTGCTGAACAATGCGTCCGTCAACTGCACGGTGCTCACGAAACCAAGCCATACCGCGAAAGCGATCCAAGTTCCGTGGAGCGGCGAGCGGGGCCTGAGTTCGATAAGTTTGCCCAGCACCAGCGCCGAAATCAGGCTGGCAATGAACGCGATGGCATAGTTCTTTCCTGCGCCCTTGCGCATCTCGTCCAGCTCAGACTTATCATCTGGGTCGTAGCCCATCAGAACCATCCACGGTCTGGCAAACAACAAAGGCGAATACCAGAGAAAACCGATCACCATGGTGGAAACTGCAGCCACCAGTACGGACCACAGATTTACACCTCTGAAGTACATGGGTTCGCCTCCACCCGGAAAGTGAGCAGCGCCCGAATACTAAATCTGAACTGAGGGGAAATGGAATTAAATTCTTAAGCGAGTGCTGCCCGATGTCTCTGACGCCCGCTCTAGCGCCCGCTCGTGTACCAGATCGATCCCGGCGTGTTGTAGTTCAGCCCTTCACCCCAAACGACCTGTGTGTTGCCGCGGCTATCAATGTCCATTTCAAAATAATCTCCGAACGGAAAACTAAAGCCATTGGGTTGAATGTAGCTGTAACCCGCCACGTAGCTGGAGAGCTTGGACTCGCCTGACCAGGTCGCGCCGCCATTGGTGGAACTGCGGTAGTAGACGTTCCATAGAGGACTGTTGCGCGCATCCATCCAAGCAATGCGCACATCGCCTGCCGATCCGGCCGTAACGGCGGGAAACGCATGCTCAACGCCCGATGACGCTTTGGACACGTCAACCCTGGGGGACCAAATGGCCCCGCCGCTTGTGGATGAGGCAAAGTAAATCCGCTCTGGTCCTTTGTTTGTGCTTCCCGCGTTCCACAGCGCGTACAAAGTTCCCGCGGCATCGGAGGTCATCGTGATCTGCGCCCCCAAAAACGCCCAGCCACATTCGTAAGCCGAGCAATCCGGCGGCGCGCCTGAGATGTCGAGCAGTGTGCTACTCCAGGTAGCGCCACGATCCGACGACTGGCTGATATAGAGATTCACCGGCCCTTTTGCGCCACCATTTTGCGTGTACCCAGCCCACGCAAAATAAACATTGCCCTCAGGATCTATGGTGCCGCCGCCCGCTAGCGACCAGCCAAGCTTGCCATTCGGATTCACATTCGACGAGGAAAACGTAATCCCACCATCATGCGACGACGCCACCCAAACCTTTTGCGCATGATTGAAGCCGACGTACACATTGGCGCCGTGCGCAATTAGGATGGGCTTGTCCGTGCCGGCGTTCGTGCTGTCGGCAATCACTACCAACCAGCTCTTGCCGAAATCGACGGACTTGGCAACCACGGTGTCGCTCTTATTGTTCTGAAGCCAAGCGGCGTACACCGTTTTATGGTCGGCAGGGTCAACCACAATCTGTGCATCGAACTGTCCCGAGATTGACGGTGCAATCCGCCTCGGCACCTCCCAGCTTGCGCCATTGTCATTACTGACCACCAGAATCATCTTCGGCAGTGGGCATGACGCGCAGCCGGGAACGGTTACGTATTGCGGATAGAGAATATAGACGTGTCCATAACCGTCAGCCGCGATCGCTGGCTCCCATTGATCTCCGCTGGTATAGCCAACGCGGCTTTGGCGGGCAAATCCCGGTCCCGCCGCAAACGCAGCACGAGCAGCCGTAAGACTTAGGAGCAATACCAATGAGAATGCGCAGGCATAAAATCTGCGAACGGTCACGTGGGCCACAGAGCCTCAGGCGGGCTGGAAGACCCGCGTGGCGTGGACTGTATCCTGAGAGTGCGCGAGAGTCAATCAGGAATGTACCTGAATTTTGATGTGTGAAGCTCTTTGCAACTCGAAATCTGGTCACTTTTTGCGAGTGCGGTAATCTAATAACCAAGGCCCCTATCAGCGGACGAAATTGCGCATCGACTGCAACTCCGCGTTAAACTGGAATCGAGGAATCATTCATGGCTAAAGCCACCCTTGCCGCAGGCTGCTTCTGGGGAGTCGAGGCGACTTTCCACGCCCTGCCCGGCGTGACCGCTACCCGTGTAGGCTACACTGGCGGGAATTTTGCTAATCCCAC
>DAIMDJ010000139.1:0-7122 GCA_036725905.1 Terriglobales bacterium | reverse complement strand
TTGGCGCCGAGCGTCATCGTGACTTTGCCATCGAGGTCCTGCTCGGCAGAGGGCATGTAAATTCCGTTGCATTTGCGCAGCGCGGCCAGCACCTCCGGACGGCGCACAATCTGCGGAAAATGCGGCGAGCCGATTTCCTCTTCACCTTCGGCCACCAGCACGAGATTGACCGGCAGCTTGCGTCCGGCGCCTCGAATGGCGTGCAGCGCGGCAAGAAACGATGCTTCCGGGCCTTTCTGGTTCACCGCGCCCCGACCGACCACGCATTTCCCGAGGCCCTGCTTATCAACCAGCGCGGCCTCGAATGGCGGCGATGACCACTCCGCCGGATCGGCCTGCTTCACGTCATACATGAAATACATGCCGATGCTGCGCGGTGCGCCGGCGTCGAGCGTGGCAAAGATGCCGGGCTGGCCGTCGGTGGAAATCTTCGTGACCTCGCCGAATCCGGCGTCGCGCAGCATGCGCATGCTGAGGTCGCAACCTTCGTCCATGCCGCGTTTCTCGGCGGCAATCGAGGGCTGGCGAATCCACTGCTGCAAGCGCTGCACGGATTCGTCGTGGCGCTTTTCGATTTCTCTTTGGATCGCGGTGAAATCGGGGTTGGAGCTGGTATGTTCGGCGTGGGCGTTGCGGGAAAGAGCAAGTGTGGCCGCACCGGCAGCGGCGCCTTGGAGAAAGGTTCGTCGGTCCATGGCAGGGAGGATAAAGGGAGGAAGTGGGAGGTGTAAAGTGTCACCGCCAAAGCTTGATAGCGTTGTGATCTGAAACACAAAGGCCTGGTGATACGCTTACAACAACAAAGGAGCTGGGTGAGCCGATGAATGTCGGGGTCGCTGTGAAGGTCGAATACTGGGCTGTCCAAGAAGGTGCAACGGGACTACTCGAACCCGAGGCATTGCGGATTTCGGGGCAGAGCTGAGAAAGAACTACGTTGGTCAAGTGCATGCGAGACCCGGGGAACCTTGGCGGGCTATATGGCTTCACGGTAGAATTCTTCACCACCTTTTCTGTTCAACACTTCGTTAATCTCATTCTTGACGGCGTTGCCTACGATCTCATTAAATCCGGCAGCGATGCCCTTGTCCTTAGGCCTTTTATCGCGGCATATAACGCCCTGAAAAGAAAGAATGCGGATCGCAGCTCCCGTGTTCATGTGAGCAGGCTGCGATTGAGCTTTCAGGATTCTGTCGTCGTAATCCATGGCCTAAGAGACGACAGCATCCTTCTTAACCTCGAGTCCATCCTCAAAGCTCTCGCGGCCAGCTACTCCCACCTAATATTGCGCACTGGTGAGAAACCGTTCTCGATTAGCATCTCGGTCGTTGAGGATCCCGCTGAGGACCGCCTGTGTAGGTTTCGGGAATTTCTCGATTTTGATGAGACGATCGAAGACATTCGAGACGAGCACTATTTACGTCTGGGGAATTGAATACGACTATGCTCGCAGAACAAGAGTGTACGACGTCGCAAGGCAGCTCTTATTGGATGAGGAGTTCTACACCCAATCGC
The DNA here is from genome assembly GCA_036725905.1 of Terriglobales bacterium. Lineage (GTDB taxonomy): Bacteria > Acidobacteriota > Terriglobia > Terriglobales > Acidobacteriaceae > QIAB01. The sequence continues at coordinate 5,610 of DAIMDJ010000139.1, read as the reverse complement.
GATACTGGCAGGTCTGGGAAGACCGCTGGCGCAGAGACGCTGGCTCACGAAGACGCGGGTAATAGCAGACCCTGCGTGATCACTTGCGGGACCGGCATACTGTTCTCCCGCTCTGAGGGGTTACAAAGAACGCTTTGCTCAGGATGACAATCAAACTGCACCACTACCGCGCCGTCAGTTCGTTTGGAGATCAGTCATGGTCATGCTATAATGACCATGATTAAGAATAACTGTCTATGAAAACAATGCCAGCAGGAGAGTTTAAAGCGCGTTGCCTCGCGGTCATGGAAGACGTCAGCAAGACACGTGAGCCAGTGGTGATTACCAAGCGCGGGAAGCCGGTGGCAAAACTCGTGCCGGCGGAAAAGTCGGAACGGCCCTTTATTGGCCGCCTTGAAGGGATTGTCAGAATTACTGGCAACATCGAATCGCCGATTGAGCCACGCGACGCCTGGGAAGCGCTGCGGTGATTCTACTGGACACGCATGTGCTGGTCTGGTCGGTAGCCGATTCGAAGCGATTGTCGCGAGCCGCAGCCTCCGTGATTCGGAAGGCACAGCAAGAAGATGGCCTGGCGATTTCCGCGATCACACTATGGGAGCTCGCGTCCCTGATTGCCAGGGGCAGGATCCAAGCTTACGGTACGGTGGATGCATCCTTACGGCTGCTGACCGAGGGAGTGGCCATTAAGCCGATCACTCCTGACATCGCCGCACTGGCCACGCAATTCCCCGATGACTATTCCTACGATCCGGCGGACAGACTCATTGGGGCCACGGCACGCGCCGAAGGTTTACCTCTCGTCACCCGAGACGAAAACATTCGCAGAAGCACATTGCTGAGAACGATCTGGTGATACTCCGGGTTGCCAAGCGAGCCGCGTTTAAGCGAACCTCACACCCGCGCTGCGTGGCGACCGGGCATTCCCTGGGAAAATGATGATACCGCGTCTTCTTCGGATTGGAGGATTTGAAATAAGGTATTCAGTCTGGTTATTTGCAGAACTTTGAGGACTTCACCGCCAACGTTGCACAGTCGCAGATCGCCACCACACCGGCGCGCGCTGGTCAGCAGGCGAGCCAAAGTCCCCATGCCAGTGCTGTCAACGAATGCCACGTTGCCAAGGTGCAGGACGATTTCTCTGCAATCCGGCAAAAGCGCGCTGACGCGCCTGCGCAACGCGTCCGCATCAGCACCAGCGACGATGCGGCCCGTGCAACGGATAATGGTGACATTTCCGACTGCGCATGCATCCAGGGATAGTGGCATTCTGACTGTCCTCGCTTGGCTACGCGGGCAAGTGGGGCCCGACGCACTATAGCTAAGTTGGTCAACGTCTTCAACTGTTCGCTTTGTGCCAGATTTGTGGGCGGACGAGGGCGTCCGCCCCTACGTGTTTCGTTGTTGGCGGTTAGGCCCTCCGACTTCACCTTCGATTGGCTCTAGGGCTTCGGCAAATACAGGGCCGGTGCCGCCGGATACGCCTGTCACTTTGGCGTCATTGCGCTCCCCCAAACTGTGTGTTAGCTTCAACAAGCGGAAGAGGTTACGTTGCAGGCGACGATTCCTGCCGGGCTGGATCGCAAAGAGGCGGAAGCTTACGGGCGGCTTGATCCGGCGCGGCTCCCAAAACACATCGCAATCATTATGGACGGCAATGGCCGCTGGGCGCGGCGACGGCATTTGCCGCGCGTGGCCGGGCATCGCGCCGGAGTCGCGTCAGTTCGTTCGACTGTAGAGACGGCCGCGCGCATCGGTATTCCTGCGCTCACGCTGTACGCCTTTTCAGAAGAGAACTGGAAGAAGCGTCCTAAGAGCGAAGTGGATTTTTTGATGGGGCTGCTGTGCCGATATTTGAAGCAGGAACTGCCCACGCTGAACAAGAACAACATTCGACTTGAATACATTGGGCGGCAGCATGAGCTTCCTCCGGCGGTGCAGGAGAAAATGCAGCGGGCACGAGAGGAAACGGGTCACAACCACGGCATGGTGCTGACCTTAGCATTGAATTACAGCGCGCGAACTGAGTTGGTGGATGCGTTTCGTGCGATGGTTGATGCCGCCGCTCGCAATGGCGGGCTGGAGCATCTGGAAATCGATGAAGATTCGGTTTCGCGCAATCTCTATACGCGGCATCTGCCGGACCCTGATCTGGTGATTCGTACCAGTGGCGAGATGCGGCTGAGCAATTTTCTTCTTTGGCAGCTTGCGTATGCCGAAATTCACGTCACACCGACGCTGTGGCCTGAGTTTCGCGGGGTGCACTTGCTGGAAGCAATCTCCGATTACCAAAAACGCGAGCGGCGTTACGGGGGCTTGGCGGAAAGTGCGACGAAAACGGCTCGAAGTTAATTTCGAGTTATCCTTCGTGTTCCTTCGTGTCCTTGGTGGTTGCTACATGCAAGTTGAATCACAAAGGGCACGAAGGGTCGCGAAGGATTCCAAGGTCTCTTGAACCTGCTCAAGCGAGTCCTGACCGCTGTTGTCCTAATTCCCATTGTATTGGTTCTCGTGCTGCGGGCACCGGTTCCCGCCGTAGCTGTGGCAGCGTTGGTGGCGCTGCTTGCAATACAGGAGCTCCTCAAACTGGCCGAAGCGTACGGCATCATTCCTCTGCAATGGCCAACCTATATTTTTGTGGCACTGTTTTTTCTGCTGCTGGCGCTGAATGCAGGCGATGCCAAACCGCTAGTTTCGACCGCAGTCTTTGTTTACACCGCGGGCTTCGCAGCAGCCCTTTCGCCATTTTTCTTTGCTGCTGTCGCCATGCGGAGGTCTGATCTGAAGAGTGCGTTTCCTTCTGCATTGGTCTCGACGTTCGCATTCGTCTATATCGCGCTACCGATGGCGATGCTCGTGCAAACCCGCCAGCAGTGGGCAGGAGCTTATTGGGTGCTTTTCGTCCTGCTGGTGGTTTGGGCAGGAGACATCCTTGCCTATTTCGTCGGCCGATTCGTTGGCCGCAACCTGATGTCGCCGCGCATCAGCCCCAAGAAGACGTGGGAAGGAGCGCTCGCTTCGCTGGCGGCGAGCCTGATTGTAGGGATCTTGCTTTACAAGCATGCTCTGCCCATCAGCTCTGCTCTGCTCAATGCGCATCTAATTGAGAGGAGAGATGGGCTATTTGCGCTGGAGAAGCAGCCGCTGTGGCCGATTTTGCTACTCTCGGCGGCGATCAACATCGCGGCCCAAGTGGGCGATCTGGTCGAATCGCTAATTAAGCGGGGCGCTGGCGCAAAGGATTCGGGCGCCCTTCTGCCGGGTCACGGAGGCATGCTTGACAGAATTGATGCCCTGCTCTTTGCCGCTCCGGTGCTGTGGTACTATGCGAGTTGGCGCGTGATGCAGTAAGGAGCCTAGGCCGTCAACGGTACCGAACAAATCATTGATTTAGAACATGTCGGTCCCGCCGCTGAAGCCGCTCCACCCGAATAGCTCCCTTAGTTCCGTCAAGCTCGCGCAAATGGGAAGGCTTGCAACTGATGTCGTGGAGCGTTCTCTTATTCCAGGGCAAAAGCATAGTTTGAAAACCAGACCCGATGGAACGATACTCGACGGACATCATCGCATCCATGTTCTCCGTGAGAGGGGCGTTGATGTTGATGCACTTCCGCGCGAGATCGTTATGCAAACGGATTTGAAGCATGTGGACGAAGCTCCATTGGGTTAGCGGTCCCTGGCCTGGAAGACTTGCAGTCGCTTCCCGTCCCCGAGGAGGAGATTGGCTCGAAGACGAGATCGCGAGCTGGCGCCAAGCTGGCATTGATACGGTGTTTTCATTGCTAACTCCCGAAGAAGAGCGTGATCTCGACCTCGCTGACGAAGGGCACCAGGTAAGAGCACACGGAATGAAGTTCGTATCCTTTCCAATTCCGGATCGCCAGGTGCCGAGCTCGGAAACCGAGCTGTCGGCGGGTTTAGAAAAGGTCGATGCCGATCTCTCGTCGGGCAAAAACGTCGTCGTGCATTGTCGTCAGGGCATCGGCCGTAGCGGATTGATAGCAGCGTGTTTACTCGTCAGCAAAGGCCTGGATCCGGAATCATCAGTTAGAAGCGTAAGTGCGGCTCGCGGTACTCCCATTCCGGAAACAGCGGAACAACGGCATTGGATCGACCATTACGCGGCAGTCTTGGCAGGCAGTAAATGAAACCGAGAGAAGTACTCCTGTAAGAATCCTTTATGAAGCGCATTGCCGTCCTGGGTTCGACTGGCTCGATCGGCCGTAGCACCTTGAGCGTGGTCGAGTCGTACCCTGATCGTTTCAAGGTGGTTTCTCTTGCCGCGGGAAAAAATGTTGAAGCCGCCCTGGAACAAGCAAAGCGGTGGAGACCGAGAGTCGTCTCACTCAGCTCGGAGCGGGATGCTGACCAGCTTCGCAATCAGCTCAAGGCTGCAGGTCTAGGGCAAATTGATGTGATGCATGGTCCGTCCGGCACCGTGAGTGTGGCCACGCATCCCGACGCAGATTTCGTTGTCAGCGCGATTGTTGGAGTCGCTGGACTGGAAGCAACTTACGAGGCGGTACGCGCCGGCAAAACTGTTGGGCTCGCCAACAAGGAATGCCTGGTCGCTGCGGGAGAACTAATCACCGCCGAGGCGCGCCGGCAAGGCAAGCCACTGCTCCCGATTGACAGCGAACATAACGCAGTTCATCAATGCCTGCGCGGCGGCAGAATGGAAGAAGTCGAACGCATTTGGCTGACAGCCTCGGGCGGACCGTTTTTGAATACGCCCAAGTCCCAGTTCAGCTCAATCACTGTTAAGCAGGCATTGAATCATCCCACGTGGAAAATGGGCCGGCGGATAACGATTGATTCGGCCACTCTGATGAATAAAGGATTCGAAGTCATCGAGGCGTGCCGTTTGTTTAACTTGCCGCCGAGCAAGATTCAGGTCATTGTTCATCCACAGTCTACGATTCATTCCATGGTGGAATTTGTGGATGGCAGCATACTTGCTCAATTTTCAGTGACTGACATGCGCCTGCCGATTCTATATGCGCTCACTTATCCGGAGCGCATCGCCTCGGAAATGCGCTTCCCGGTCATGAACTTACGGCATCTCGAATTCCTGCCTCCGGACATGAAAAAATTCCCTTGTTTGCGCCTGGCCTATGAAGCCGCCGAGGCTGGGGGTGCGAAAACAGTTGCCCTCAATGCGGCCGATGAAGTGGCAATAGCTGCCTTTCTGGAGAAGTCGATCGGTTTTGACGATATCCCCCACGTGATCGAAACCGTTCTCAGTGAAACGAAAAGCGGGAAGTTGGAATCTATTAAAAAGGTGCTGGAAGCGGATTTCGTAGCACGCCAGCGGGCCCGGGAAAGAGTGGCTCAGTTAACCGGGTCTGATGCGTTGCGACCGGCTCCGGCCAGTTAAGGGGATAATAAATACATTTATGTCGGGATTCTTAACTGCTGTGATTTCTGTGGCTGTGATTCTGGGATTCATGATCCTGATTCACGAATTCGGCCATTATGCTGCGGCCAAGCTTTTGGGCGTGCGCGTGGAAGTTTTCTCTATCGGGTTTGGCAAACGGTTGTTGGGCTTTCGTCGTGGTGAGACCGATTACCGGATCGCCGCCATCCCGCTCGGCGGTTACGTGAAGATGA
>DAIMDJ010000138.1:0-7146 GCA_036725905.1 Terriglobales bacterium | reverse complement strand
TTTGCGGGTAGTTAGGAGCTTGCGCCACTGTCAGGGGCGGAACTTTTTGCAACACTAAGTCGGCGCCGCTTGCTGAGATCCCAATTCCCAGGCCAAGCAAAAAAGTTAAAGCGCGCAAAAAAGAGCGTCGCTTCGCCGCCATACCCCCCATTGAATAGCAACCTTATCCAATCCTCTCCCGCTATGCCAGGAAAAAACTCCCAGTCAGGTGCATCTGGCCTCGATGACGCCGAGCCGCAGTCACCGATCGCGGCTGCAGAATGTCGCATTATACCAGACGGACGGCGATCTACCAGATGCGGAAGCGCTTGAATTACAGACCTGCGTATAACGAGGTCGCTGTCGCTGCTCGATACTTTCGGCTACCGGCATAGGCGTAATAGGGTACGTACGAGTTTTCCGGTATCTCATTCACCGCCCGAGCAACCCAATTAATTGTTGGATCGAGGACGAAGGTTACAGATGCGCTTGTCCATTCAACCCAGGTGTGGGTCGAACGGCTGGTTGGGGCGCGTCTGCCTATAACCAGGCGCAGGTCCCACGCGCCGTTCTCTCGCATTCGTTGATAAAGCGCGACAGCCTTCCCCTTGCAATCTCCGGTTGGCTCGTGCGCCAGTTCACCCGGCGTCTTCCATTCCATGGAATAGCGATAGGGAATAGCGCGCAGCTCGCCGATCCAGTGGTTAACGAGAAGCAGCGATAAGTCCCCGCGCCGTGGCGGTACGGGTGTGCTCAGCACCGGCTGAATTCGGGCCATCTGATGATCGTAAGGGGTCCTTTTGGCGGAGAATAGGAGCGAGTTGGCAAAACAATTGGCAACGGAAAGGGCGGAAAAGACAGCAACCCAAACAAGAATCCGTCCGGGGGCGAATGGAACAATACTTACTATAACCATCGTAGTTATGGTTCATATCAGCACTGTCCATGCCATTGCGTTCTTCGCACCCCTGCGCTTTTTCCTCGGGCCGCCCGGAACCTGTTACTGCTTAACGTCTTCGCGATACGGAAGACCAGCTTGGTAACCAGCAATCTCCTGCTGCAACGCCTTAGCAAGCGGGCTTTGCCGGTCTGTCAGCGATAGGGCGATTTGCCCCACTTCAACAGCCCTGCTGAATTGCCCTGCATTTGCATATGCAGCGGCCAGCGTGCGCAGAACGGTGGCGTTGCCGCCGCCGGAAAGTTGATTGGCGCGTGTTGCCAGCTCCAGCGCCCTATCACGGTGTCGGATTGATGCATCGGGATTGGTAGCCAATAACCAAGCCAGATTGTTCGCAGCAGCAACGGACTGCGGCGAGATCTCCAAGGCCTGTTCGTATTGCTTTATTGCCTCGGCTATTTGGCCTTTTTCATCGAAGGCAACCGCCAGGTTCGTGTGAGCGTCGGCATTTTGGGGCTGAATCGATACAGCAGCCCGGGAGTGAAAAACTGCGGCGTCGATTTCACCTTTCTCAAGAAAGATATGACCAAGAGCATAGTGGGCGATGAAGTAGTCAGGCCGAATTGCCAGGGCCTTTTTGTAATGAGCAATCGCGTCATCAACTCGTTCCTTTTGGGCAAGTGAGTTGCCGAGAGCAACCTGGGCATCTGGATCATTTGGCGCGATGGTTACAGCTCTCGTGCAATAAGCGATCGCTTCGTCTATCTCCCCTTTTTTGAGAAGAGCGGTGCCGAGATTGTAATCCGCGTCCCAAAAATCCGGCTGCAGATTCAAGGTTATGCGGTAATGGCTAACTGCTTCGTCGATTTCGCCTTTCTGAAAGAGAACAATTCCCAGATTGTTGTGAGCCATCCAACAGTTCGGATTTTTCGCTAGCGTCGTTCGCCAGAGCGCTTCGATGTCACCGTACATCGCGCTCTGTCGCCAAGTCAGCGCCCATAAGACTGCCGCCGCACATGCCGCCGCGCTCAAAATAAAGGGGCGAGCCCTGGTAAACACGCCAGCCAGATTGGCTGTACCTGCCGAAAAGAGCGCAATCGGTGCGATGCAAGCCAGATATTGATAGTGGTCTGCGACAAACGTGTAGCGAAAGGTGTAGAGCATGATGAAGCCCAACACCGGACTGAGTGTCGCAACGAAGAAAACCGCTGCGACTTCAACCCCGCGCCCCAGGTACCGTCTGGCCAAGTAGATCGCGAAGCATAACGCGACACCTGCTAACAGCCATGTGTAATCCAATGCGCGTGTCGCCGCGATTGTCCATTTCGGGTAAATGAATATTAGATTCGATGGCCACAGTAATTTGCCGAGATAAAACCAAACGGCGTGGCTAGCGACGAGAGTACGTTCGAGAGGACTCAATGCGAAAAGCGGGCCGTGCGTGCCCTGGTGGTATCGTTCCCACCAGACTGCCACTAATCCCATGCTGAATCCCAGGATTAGGAATGGAAGGATCTGTATTAGCCGTCGCTTGCCGATGGGCTTCTTCTGCAACCACAAAATCAAGAGCAGCGCTGCGGGCAACGTGCAGGCGGTTGTCTTGGCTGAAAGGGCTAGCGCATAAAGGATCACTGCCAGCGCATAAAAGCGCCACGGCCGCCTCGTCGATTCATCAGTAAACGCAATCCACGCAAGCAGCGTGAGCAAAAAGAAAAACCCCATCAGGACATTTTTTCGCTCTGTGATCCATGCGACCGACTCCACCTGGACAGGATGCAAAGCGAAAATTGCCGCTGCCAGCCAGGCACCGGGCAGTTTCAAACGCGCCAACAAGCGCCAGACTAGCAGGGCATTGGCAACATGAAGAAAAATGTTAGTCCAGTGATAGCCGGATGGGTTCAGCCCCCAGAGGGCTCGTTCGATTCGGAAGCTCGTGTAGGTGAGAGGAAAATATTGCGACGGGGAATCGAAGGAGAGCCAAATTCGGCGCAAACCATTTGGCGCAGTCAGCAGTTCGTTATTCGTAATATAAGCATCGTCATCCCAAAGGAAGCCGCCATTCCAAGCCGGCCGGTAGGCCATAATTGTGGCAGCCGCCAGGCTGAGGACGAACAGCGCCGGCAACACACGTAAATTAGACCGCCCCTTAGCTACACTCTGCACATTATCCTTGGTAAAGACGGGTTGAATCTAGCCTGGCCTGTCAGTGGACCCTCATAGCGCCAACTACTCAAGCGCGAAGTCCGGCATAGGACGAATATTGAAACGATGTTGATGATAACGCAATCCTGTGGCAAATCGCTGCCGGCGGCTGTGACTGTCAATAATTCGGTGTGAAGAACAATCTCGCCAGCAAGGGAAAAATCGGCCGCCTTGCATTGATTCTGTCTTTGCTCGTAATCGCCCTCATCATCCTGATTCGACTCCGACTGCTGCGGATCCCGCTCGAGCGCGATGAAGGAGAATACGCTTACGCTGGCCAACTCATGCTGCAGGGTATCCCGCCGTATACGCTGGCCTACAATATGAAATTTCCGGGAATCTATGTCGCTTATGCGGTGGTTATGGCTGTCTTCGGGCAAACGATCACTGGAATTCACCTGGGTCTACTCCTGATAAACATCGCAACGATCGCGCTCATCTTTTTTTTGGCTCGCCGATTGGCAAATGAAACTGCGGGAAGTGTCGCAGCGGTGAGCTACGCCGTCCTCTCTGCCAGTCCGTCAGTCCTTGGATTGGCTGCTCATGCTACTCATTTTGTCATGCTACCCGTTGTGGCCGGCGCATTTCTCTTGTTGGGCCCGCAGTCGAGCAAACGACTTCTCGCCAGCGGATTGTTGTTTGGGGTCGGCCTATTGATGAAGCAGCCAGCTTGTTTCTTTATTTTGTTTGGCGCGGTCTATCTTTTCATTCGCGATCTTCGTGGCGGCCGCGATTTAAAACAAGCTGCTCTGAGAAACCTTCTATTCAACAGCGCTGCCATTCTTCCCTTAGCTATCGCTTGTCTGCTTTTGTGGCACGCCGGCGTCTTCAATAAGTTTTGGTTTTGGACAATCGATTACGCCCGCCAATATGGCAGCCAGGTTCTCGTCACCCAGGCGCCGCAGCTTTTCTTTCCCAGCATAAAGGAAGTGATTGGAGCTGGCTGGGCACTCTGGATGATGGCTGGAATTGGAATAGTTGCCGGAGTGTGGGACCGGCGAATGCGTGCGAGCACAATTTTTCTGCTCGCCTTCCTGTTCTTCTCAGCATTGGCGCTATGCCCGGGATTTTATTTCCGGTACCACTATTTCATCCTGATTTTGCCAGCAATTTCGCTCCTAGTCGGCGTTGCAATCAGCAAGATGTCGGATCTTCTGTCCGATCGGATGATGGCCGTTAGATTCCTTCCCCTTCTTCTGTTTGGCGCAGCTCTAAGCTTGCCGATTTTTAAAGACAAAAAATTCTTTTTCGCGGCTTCTCCAGTTGAAGCGTGCCAAATGGTTTACCCCGAAGGTCCATTTCCGGAATCCGTCAGGATTGCCGAATACGTCCGTGACCATACATCTCCGCATGACACCATCGCAGTGTTAGGGTCGGAGCCGCAGATTTATTTCTATGCACAACGGCATTCTGCAACCGGCTACGTTTATACGTACGGCTTAATGGAAGCGCAAAAATATGCGCGACAGATGCAGGAGGAGATGATCCGCGAGATCGAAGGCGCACGTCCAAAATATCTCATCTCCGTGATCACGAACGACTCCTGGTTGCAGCGGCCCCAGTCTGATCGACTGATCTTCAGTTGGGCAAATGAATACACCGCGCAACATTACGCCGTAGCCGGTTTTGTGAACATGGTGGCGCCAGGGCGGACAGATTATTACTTCACGAATATTCCGCAAGCAGTGCCGGAGCTCGGCAATTACATTTTGATTTACGAAAGGAAATCCTAGCAGTCGCTCGAGGCAAATCGAGGAATGACGACAATGACGAAAACCGAATTACAAATGACGACGACAATGAGGAAGCTCGAATACGAAAAGCACGCACCGCAGCGTCCGCTCTTTCGTTTTGTGATTTGGATTTCGTTTGTCATGCGTCAATCATGCTTAGTCATTCTCTTTCACTCCTCCCTTATTGGCCATTCGGCCTTCGTCATTTTCTCCAAGATTAGCGCAACGGAGCAAGTTTGAAGCATGCACCAGCGCGGAGCTCAATCGACAGGCCGTCCTAAAATCAGCCGCCGCTGGTTGCGTCTCGGCATTTGCATTAGTCTGGCCGTGCTCACGTGGGTTGTCTTTGGACAGCTGCTCCAGGACGACTTTATTAACTATGATGACCCACGTTACGTTTACGAAAATACCAACATAACCAACGGCCTTACCATTGGCGGTATAGCCTGGGCATTTACCCATATTCATTCGATGAATTGGCATCCGCTGACGACGATCTCGCACATGCTTGACTGCCAGCTGTATGGTCTTAAGCCCGGCGCCCATCACTTTACGAATGTCTTGTTACACTCGATTGTGGCGATCCTGCTTTTGCTCGTGCTGCAGCGGATGACCGGTGGTCCGAGCGGGACTGGCAGTATTTGGCGGAGCGCATTTGTTGCAGCGGTATTCGCAATTCATCCGTTGCGTGTGGAATCTGTCGCGTGGATAGCGGAGCGAAAGGACGTGCTGAGCGGTGTTTTCTTTATGCTCACACTGCTCACCTATTTCCGTTACGTGCGCGTGCGCTCGATCGGCCACTATTTGACGGTGCTATTCATGTTTGCCCTTGGTTTGATGTGCAAGCCGATGCTGGTCACCCTGCCATTCGTGCTGCTAGTTCTGGATTACTGGCCGCTCGGTAGAATCAGAGGTCAGAAGTCAGACGTCAGCGGTCATGAAAATTTAGTTATGCTGGTCGTGGAGAAAATTCCACTCGTTGGGCTCTCCGCAATCTCCAGCGTCGTGACATTTCTTGCCCAGCGAGGTGCGGTCGGCTGGACCGAGCAGTTGCCGGTGTTGGCCCGAATCAACAACGCCGTGGTGACATACGCCGCCTATATGTGGCAGATGCTCTGGCCGGTGAAGCTAGCGGTGTTCTACCCTCACCCGGAGAGTCGACTACCGCTTTGGGAAATCATCCTATGTCTTTTACTTCTAATTGGCATTACGGCGGCGGCGGTCGTTCTGCGAACGTCGCGGCCCTACTTCATCACCGGTTGGCTGTGGTACCTGGGGATGCTTGTGCCGGTGATCGGATTAGTGCAAGTCGGCTGGCAGGGCCGGGCCGACCGATATACCTACCTACCACAAATCGGCCTTTACATAGCGATCACCTGGGGTATTGCCGATGTCACGGCGGCTTGGCGTTGGCAACGTGAAATTTTAACTGCCGGCACTGCAATTGTGGTTGGTCTCTTGAGTTGGCGCGCCTCGGTTCAAGCGTCTTACTGGCGCGATAGCGAAACGCTGTTTACTCATGCGCTTGCAGTCACCTCAAACAATGATGTTGCCGAAAATAACCTCGGCATCGTCTTTTTGCAAAAAGGTAACCTGGACGAAGCCATCTCTCTGCTGCAAGCCGCCGTGGATCTTCGCCCCGAAAATAGCCCTGCCCATGAGAATCTTGCCAAGGCCCTTCTTCAAAAGGGACAGGTGACCGATGCGTTGGTTCACTATCGCAGATTACTCGAGCTACAGCCAGACAACATAGAGGTGCACAATATTGTGGGCACGGTCCTGATCCAGCAGGGTCAAGCCCGGGAGGCGGTCGAAGAATGGCAGAAGGTCCTGGCTATTCAGCCCGACAACGGAAACGCGATGAGCAACCTCGCGTGGGTATTTGCAACTTCGCCAGACGACTCGCTTCGAGACCGTGCGAAAGCCGTCCAACTGGCCGAGCAGGCCATGCGCATTTCCGGCGGCAGAATCCCGATAATCTTCCGCACATTAGCAGCGGCCTATGCTGAGAATGGCCGGTTCTCTGAGGCAATTCAAACAGCGCAGCGCGGCATTGAATTAGCCAATAGCCGGGGTAACTCTGGTTTAGCTACCGAGCTCCAAAGCAATATTGTCCTTTACCAAGAACGGCAGCCGTTGAGGGACCCTAGTTTAACAAATGGCAGTTCGTCGCCTCACGGTGAATAACAACAAGCGGCAGTCTGGCCACGGTCAGGGATTACTAAGAGGTGTTCGCAGTCGTAGTTTAACTATCATTATATATTTGTTTCTTGCCGCAATCAGCGTGACCGTATTCGGTCAAACAATCCGCTATGATTTCGTTAATTTCGACGA
>DAIMDJ010000137.1:2209-7160 GCA_036725905.1 Terriglobales bacterium | reverse complement strand
AGGCTTTGGAGCAGGCTGCGGAATGGTTCCTACAGATAGAAAATTTTGATTCGTCCCTGATTTTGGAGAATCGGCTGGCAGCCGTGATGGGTGGAAAGATGGCTGTTGGCGGCTTGCGGGCCGGAGTGGAACCGTTCGTGGAGCAACTCGCCGCCTCCACGGCGACTCCTGGTGGCGGGAGCGCGGCTGCCGCGAGCGGTGCAATGGCAGCGGGGCTGGCCACGATGGTGGCTTCCATGTCGCGCGGTAAGAAAGCCTACGTGCAGTACGAGCCAGAGCTAAGCGACGCGATCGCACGGCTTTCGCAACTCCGTGAAGAGTTGAAGACGGCAATCGATGCCGACGCCAATTCCTACAACGCGGTGATGAATGCTTACAAAGCGGCGAAAAGCTCAGCAGAAGGAGACGGACTCATCGATGCCGCTCTCAAACAGGCTACCAGCGTGCCTTTGAGCGTGGCCGAGCGGGCGCGGGAAGTGGCGGAGATCGCGGACAAACTGAAACCGATTACGAATCCGAACATGAAGTCAGATCTGACAACAGCGTCGGCTCTGGCGCGAGCAGCAATCGAGGGGGCATTAGCGAACGTTGACATTAATCTGGAGTCGTTGAAGGACCAAGGATTTGTTTCTGAGATGCGGCGCAAAGCCGGAGCACTGAAAGCGTGATAGCAAATGGGAAGCAGATTCCTCGCTCGCTCGTAATGACAAGTTCTTGAGGGCACCTCGGTAGGGCGGGGTGAGATGCCACCCACGTTGACCAGCCGAATTCCATTGCACTTTGGTTTGATCTTCTGGTTGTAGACCTGGCATACAATAAGGCAACGTGAGTTGACTCCGGGAAGGCAGCTCGCATCTAAGTTCATATTCTGAGGTACTTATGAAGAGAGCAGTTGTCTGTGTGCTGGTGCTGTTGCTGTGCGCGGTCGCCTGGGCCATGCCGCTTGGTTCTTCGGCTCGCACCGCCATTCCTTCTGACATTCAGCAGATCATCTCGGTAGATTATCGCGCGCTGAAAAACTCGGAAACAGCGCAGGCGCTCAAAGCACAGGTCTTGCCCGAGAGCCTGAAGCAGTTCGAAGGTGCTCTGAAGAGTGTCGGGATTGATCCCGAGAAGGATGTCGAGCAGCTCACATTCGCTTCGTATCGCGCGGGCAAACAAGGAGTGCGGGTGGTCGGGCTTGCCCAAGGGCAGTTTCCCACGGCGGCCGTGCTGAAGAAAATGCGCCTGCAGAAAGTTCGTCCGATGAAGTATCACGAGCTGAATACCTATCCCATGCCTGGCGGCATGCAGATGGCATTTCTCGATGACGACACGCTTCTCTTCGGGGACCTCGGCGCGCTCAAAGGCGCGCTTGATGCGCGTGATGGATATACGCCTACGGTTGACGCCAATAGCCAGGTCGCCGACATGATTGGCGCCGTGGACTCCGGCATGGTTTGGAGTGTTCTCGATCAGCAGGGTACGCAAAATATGCTGCGCTCGGCACTCGGAGACGCTGCCGGCCTGGCGGACTATGACACAGTGAAAAAGCGCATTTTAGGCTCGCGCTACACCATGAATTTTTCGAGCGGCGTCAATTTTGATTTGGATGTGATTACATCGGATTCGATGACCGCCACCACGCTCTCATCTTTGCTAAAGGCGGGGATGCTTTATCGCAAAATGACGGCTACGCCGATTGAGAAAACCGCACTCGAGAATGTCACTGTCGATTCCGATAGCTCAAAACTTCAAATGCACTTTAAAACTGACGACAAAAAGTTCCAGTCGCTGCTGCACTCGCAACTGTTCGCCGCCGTATCGCGATAAAGACCGTAGCGCCGGCGCCTCGCCGGCTGTGGTGCAAGCAATTGCAATTTCTACTACCCTTTAAAGCCATCGGGTATTTCTTTGCGCCCACTGCGATTCCTTAGCGACCTTTGCGGTCAAGATCTTTTGCCTCGGATTGATGACTTCAGGTCACCCTCTCTCCGCTTTCTTGCCCAGCCTTCCTTATTGATTTGCCGCGCGCGGCCCAAGGCCAGCGATTCTTCCGGCACATCCTCGGTAACGCACGATGCGGCGGCTACGTACGCACCCTTGCGCACTCGAACCGGCGCGACCAGGGTGGAGTCGCTGCCGATAAAGACTCCATCTTCAATCACCGTTTTGTGCTTATGCACTCCGTCGTAGTTGCAAGTGATCGTGCCCGCCCCAATGTTCACTCCATCGCCGATTTCAGCATCCCCGAGATAAGTCAGGTGATTTGCTTTCGAACCCTTCCCCAACCTAATCTTTTTTGTCTCCACGAAATTCCCCACGTGGGCACCTTCCCCAATGTAGCTCTCTGCACGCAGGTGGGAATACGGGCCAATAACCGCCCCCGCCTCAATCCTGGCCCCTTCCAGAACACACACGGGACGGATGAGAACGCCATCCGCAATATCAGAATCGCGAATCACGCTGTAGGAGCGAATCCGGCAATCGCTCCCAATGCGTGTGTTACCGAGAATTTGTACGAACGGCTCGATGGTCGTATCGGTGCCGATCTGAACTTCACTATCAATCACACAGGTCTGAGGAGAGAAAATTGTGACCCCTTCCGTCATAAGCTGCCGGCATTTGGCCAGACGCAGGCGCTGATCAATATCTACCAGTTCGGCTCGCATGTTGCCGCCCAGAATCTCGTAGGCATCATTTGCCTCAACCGCGACCACGCGCTGTTTTGCTTTGCCCAGAATGGCAGCCATATCCGTGAGATAAAACTCGGCGTGTGGGTTATCGGTGCTGAGCTTGTCGATATAAGAGAAGAGCGGCTTGACTGCGAAAGCATAAAAGCCGGAGTTGATTTCGCGAACTTTCTGCTGTTTGGACGTAGCGGATTTTTGCTCTACGATCGCCTGCACATCATCGCCTTTCGAGCTCTTGCGAATTACACGCCCATAGCCGGTCGGATCTCGGATTACGGAGGTCAGAATGGTCATCGCGGCTTTTTTGCTGGAATGAAAATCGCGCAGCTTCGTGATCGTTTCGGGCGTAATCAGCGGCGCGTCGCCGGAGAGGACAATAACTTGATCGTAGTGCGCGAGAGCGTCGCGCGCCACCATGAGTGCGTGCCCAGTGCCGCGCTGTGGAGCTTGCAGCACGAAATTGATTCCAGTATGGGCAACGGCTTGGCGCACACGCTCGGCTTCGTGGCCGATGATGGCGTAGATATCCTGGGCAGAGACCACTTTCGTCGCGGCAGCGATAACGTGCGCAAGCAGCGGTTTGCCGCCAACTTCGTGCAACACTTTCGGATGTTTCGATTTCAGCCGCGTGCCTTTACCCGCAGCCATGATGGCGATCGCCACCCGCTGCGGGCTCTCACCCCTGCGCTTCGTATGTGACATTCAGATCAATATAACCGACAAAGTCTGCCAGGAGGTTGTGTCTGGCATTTACCACAGAGGACACAGAGGAACACAGAGGAAAGCTCCGCAGAGCAAACGAATGGGTTGGTCGCTACGTAGTCTTCGTAGACGGTTGCGAAACCAGCTGGAGAAGATCCTTGGCTACGCGATCTGTCGCGTGTCGGGCTACCGTAGCTTCGTCCA
Source organism: Terriglobales bacterium (assembly GCA_036725905.1). Taxonomy (GTDB): domain Bacteria; phylum Acidobacteriota; class Terriglobia; order Terriglobales; family Acidobacteriaceae; genus QIAB01. The sequence continues at coordinate 3,582 of DAIMDJ010000137.1, read as the reverse complement.
GATAATCCCCGAGCACCGGGCGCACGCCTAACTGCTCAACCGCATCGAGATCCGCCACAATTTGCGCCGCGCCCTCCAGCTCATACTTCGCTCTCAGTTCCTCAGATACCGGAGTGCGGTTAATGAGCGCGTAATCGAACAGGCGTTCGCTTTGTGCGTGCCGGTTCAGCGCGCGAATGTGATCGGCTGCAGTGAGCCCGAGGCTTTCATTGGCCTGAGTCATCAAATTGCAAACGTACACTTTGACTGCAGATGAATTCACGATTGCTTGCGGAATGCCGTGGACAAGAAGGTTCGGAATCAAGCTGGTGAAGAGCGACCCTGGGCCGATGGTGATGAGATCGGCGCGGGCGATAGCTTCGAGCGTTTGCGGCAGCGGCTCGACATCGGGTGGATCCAAGAAAAGTTCTTTGATCCGGCCCTTACTGGCGGTGATCTTGGTTTCGCCTCGCACGCGAGTGCCATCTTCCATTAGTGCTTCCAGCTCTACATTGGCAGTAGTCGCGGGATAGATGTGTCCGCGAGTAAGCAGAATTTCTGACGAAAGACGAACCGCCTCGCCAAAATCCTTGGTGATCGAGGTCAACGCCGCCAGGAATAAATTTCCAAAGTTGTGTCCTTCCAGCCCACCCTTTGAGAAGCGATGCTGGAACAGACGCGAGAGTAGTGCTTCGTCTTCCGAGAGCGCGACGATGCAGTTGCGGATATCGCCCGGCGGAAGCATGTTGAGCTCTTTGCGCAAGCGTCCGCTGGAGCCACCATCGTCACTGACTGTGACCACAGCGCAGAGCTCGGCGATATCCGGTGAGGCGGCGGCAGGGGAAATGGATTCGCCTGGAAGAGCAGCGTAGCGCTTCAATCCTCTCAGTATTGTCGAGAGGCCGGTGCCGCCGCCAATGGCTACTACGCGCAAGGCGCGGCTGCTTTGTTCAGTAGAAACCAACGGAGCCACGCCTAGAAATCTTCCTCGGTCGCGGCTGGTGGCGCCGGCAATTCAGCCCCCGGATCGGGGTAGAGCAGTTCGGTGAAGCGAGGGTCTTCCGACAAGTTCTGGAAATCGGAGTCGTTGCGCGCCTGAAACCGGATAGATGCATTCAGCCGAATGGCGGAGTCAAGGTGACGCAGTGAGTCTTCCAAGTGTCCTGTCAAGCAGTCCAGCGCAGCCAGGCCGTAGGCAACATAATCGGCCTGTGGAACTTGTTTGGAAAGCTTCTCCAGGTGCTCACGGGCGCTGACGTAATCTCCGACGTTCATCAAAGAAACAGCGTAATCGTAATGCTCTTCTGAAGTCTTGAACTGAGTGGTCGAGCGCTCCAGATGCTGGCTGCAGGTATTCATATGCACGTTGGCGCGGTCAGTCAGCTCTTTGCTGG
>DAIMDJ010000137.1:0-2109 GCA_036725905.1 Terriglobales bacterium | reverse complement strand
TGCTGGCTGCAGGTATTCATATGCACGTTGGCGCGGTCAGTCAGCTCTTTGCTGGGACCGGCAATTACCTTCTGCAGATGGCTCTTAGCCTTGTCGAATTTGTGCTCCTGCATGGCACGCAAACCGGCCTCATAGTTTTGCACAGCCTGTGCAAAACGGGGGTCCTCGTTCATGGGCTTCTTCGGAGTCGTCTTCTGGGCCATTTGTAAAACTCGTCCTGAATTCTTCGTAAGTGCTCCGCTATCTTATATTTAAGTATACCGAACAAACCGGAATTGACGGGATTAAAAATTAAGACTCGATCGCGCATGGCCCGGCAGTTTGCTAAGCCCTGATTTCACTCTGTGGAAAACTGCCTCAGTGCCTGGCTTGGATGCCATTTCAGCATCATGCGCGTCGAGGCACCTAAACTTTGGATTCTACAATATTAAGCCTAGTTGATCGAAGCCGCGGTCTGCAAGTTTACCTGCTTCCATTCGCCTTTGATGATTCCCCGGCGAATCTGCGCCGCTGTCTTATGCTTTTCGTGCTCAGTATACGAGTAATAAACCTCCTTCAAGCAGGTGGCGCACTGCGCTCCGTGCGTGTTCTCAAAGCAACTGTGAAGACTGTTGTGGCCCATGCGGTCGCAATAGCAATAGCACGGCTGCTGATGCAATACGGTCGGAATCCTGGAGGCAAGCTCATACGCGTGAGTCTGGAATGGATACTGAGCATTCTCTCCCCATAGCTGCTCCTTAGCCAAAATCGGAGGGAGCTTAGTTCCCGTTGGCGGCGGTCCCGAATTGTATGCGGGAACTGGAGCTTCTTGCTGCGACTGCTGCTGAGATGTGGCCCAAGGCGTCGAAATCGTCACAATGACTGCGGAAAGAAGTGCAAGGGTGAGTCCCCGCCTAAACATGATTCATTCCTCGACGTAGCACATTGTAACCTGAATCCGGGCGGCACAAAAATTACCGAGCCTGGAGGAAAGGCCAAAAAAGGGCGCGGCCTGGAAGCCGCGCCGTTCAATTCTGAAATGCAAAGTTAAATGTCGTAATACAAGGCAAACTCAAACGGATGCGGGCGCAGGCGAACTGCGTCCACTTCTTTGGAGCGCTTGTATTCGATGTAGGTTCCGAGCAGCTCTTCGGTGAACACATCGCCTTTGAGCAGGAACGCATGATCTTTCTCCAGAGCATCCAGTGCATCTTCGAGCGAGCCTGGCATCGAGGGAACTTTGGCCAGCTCCTCCGGGCCCAAGTCGTAGATATCCTTGTCGAGCGGCTGACCGGGATCGATTTTGTTTTCGATGCCATCCAGTCCAGCCATCATCATCGCTGCGAATGCCATGTACGGATTGCAGCTCGGATCGGGCGGGCGGAACTCGACGCGCTTGGCTTTGGGCGACGCCGAATACATCGGGATGCGGCAGGCTGCCGAACGATTGCGCCGCGAGTAGGCAAGATTCACCGGAGCTTCAAAGCCAGGAACTAGGCGCTTATAAGAGTTGGTGGTCGGTGCGATGATCGCCGAAAGTGCCGGGCCGTGCTTGATTAGCCCACCGATGTACCACAGCGCCATCTGCGACATGCCGGCATATCCGTCACCTGCAAACAGCGGCTTGCTGCCCTTCCACAGCGACTGATGAGTGTGCATGCCACTGCCGTTGTCCTGGAAGATCGGCTTGGGCATGAAAGTCACCGTCTTGCCATATTGGTTGGCAACGTTCTTCACGATGTATTTGTAGAGCATCATGTGGTCGGCCGATTTGACCAGCGAATCGAACTTCAGATCGATCTCTGTTTGGCCGCCGGTCGCGACTTCATGGTGGTGGCACTCCACTTCCAGGCCGCAGCTCTGCATGGTCATGACCATTTCGCTGCGCAGATCCTGGTAATGATCGGTTGGCGGCACCGGGAAGTATCCTTCTTTGTAGCGCGGGCGATATCCAAGATTGTTCTCTGTGCGGCCAGAGTTCCAGCGGCCCTCTTCGGCATCGATGAAATAGAAGCCGTGCTGCTCGCGCTGATCGAAGCGGACATTGTCAAAGATGAAGAACTCAGCTTCAGCGCCGAAATATGCAGTGTCAGCCAGGCCGGTTGAGCTGAGATACATTTCGGCTTTGCG
>DAIMDJ010000136.1:0-7164 GCA_036725905.1 Terriglobales bacterium | reverse complement strand
CGCGGCCTGGTGGACGCCGCAATAGCAGCGATATTTCGCGATACGAAGCCGCGTGCTTGGAAAGATCGTCGTAGATGCAGAGCGCATGACGCTTCGAATCGCGGAAATACTCGCCCATGGCGCATGCGGCATAGGGCGCGATGTACTGCATAGGCGCGGGCTCCGAGGCAGATGCGGCGACCACGATGGTGTAATCCATCGCGCCGTAGTCGCTCAAAATCTTCACCACCTGCGCAATTGACGAGCGCTTCTGCCCGATGGCACAGTAAATACAAATGAGATCATTGCCTTTGTTGTTAATGATGGTGTCGAGTGCAATTGCGGTTTTTCCGGTTTGGCGATCGCCGATGATCAGCTCGCGCTGGCCGCGGCCGATGGGAATCATGCTGTCGATGGCCTTCAGCCCGGTTGCCATCGGCTCGCGGACTGGTTGCCGGTCAATAACGCCCGGCGCCAGACGTTCCAGGGTAATGAATTCGCTGGTTGAAATTGGGCCTTTATCGTCGATTGCCTGCCCGAGCGAATTCACGACGCGCCCAACCAGCGCGTCGCCCACGGGCACGCTCATGATGCGTCCAGTGCGCTTCACCTCGTCGCCCTCTTTGATCTCGGTATACTCACCCAGCAGCACCACACCAACTTGGTCTTCTTCCAGGTTCATGGCGATCCCGGCAAGGTCATGCGGGAACGAAAGCAACTCGCCGGCCATGACTTTGTCCAGGCCATGCACGCGGGCGATGCCGTCGCCGAGCGTGATGACCGTACCGACCTCATCGACAGCGATTTTGGATTCGTAGTTTTCGATCTGCTGCCGGATTAGCTGTGTGATCTCGTCTGCTTTGATCTGCATAAGTTCAGCTTCTAGCTGTTAGCTCTCTTTGCGTCCTTTGCGCCCTCTTCGCGAGCTTTGCGGTTAAAGATTCTGACGACTAAGATTCCGAGTTTCCGCCCTAGCACGCAAGGCGCTGAAAGACGCACGACCTCCGTATTCGCAGCTGCTTCTTTCGCCCCTCCGGGGCTAGCGTGTTTCTCACGTCTGACCCCAGGGCTTACGCCCTGGGCTGCATTCTTACGCCGCTTTGCGGCTATGCGGCGCTGCTGCCTCCAAGAAGCTAAACGCCAGGAGCAACAGCCAGAAGCTAAGGGCTAAAAGCTAGGAGCACAGAGCTAGGAGCTGATAGCCTGCCGGATTCTCTCCAACCGCCCGCGCACCGAGCCGTCATAAATCGTGCTGCCAACTCTCACCACGGCGCCGCCGAGGAGTGATCGGTCCTGCGCGTAGCGCGCTCGCACTTTCCGGCTGGTCAGTTTCTCGACTTGCGTTTCGAGGGCCCGCCGCTCCGGTTCACTCAGCTCTCGCGCGCTGGTAATTTGTGCTTCGGTGAAGCCCATTCGCTGATTCAATTCCCGTTCAAGCTGCTGGACGATCGATTGCAGAAATTTGATGCGGCGGTGATCAATCACCACGGCGATAAAGTTCCGCACTGGCCGAGAAACTCTCTCGCGCGCAACAATAGCGTCCAGCAAGTTTCGCTTTTGCTCCGCCGGAATTGACGGCGCTTCCCAGACTTCGCGCAGGGGTTTGCTTGCCGCCACAAGCTGCGCAATCGCTTGCACTTCAATCAGCGCCATCCCAGCATTAATCTGCTGATCAAAAACCACGTCAGCGAAAGCACGAGCGTAGGTGTTCGTGACAGATGCCATGCGCTATTGCCCACCGTCGTTGGATTTCGGACCAGATCCATTCGAGGTTGCCGAAAGCTCATCGGCAAAATTGCGCACCAGCATCTGGTCAGTCGTTGTGTCCACCTTAATTTGCTTGGCCGCAAGCGACACTGCCAAGTCCGCAGCGTACGCGGTCAGCTCGCGACGCGCGGCTCGGGCTGCAGCCACGATCTCTTGGTCCGCCGATTCCACGATCTTGCGAGCGTCTTCCTCTGCCGCAGCCTTGATCCGCTCTTCCTCTGCCGCCGCTTCCTTTTCTGCCGCGGCCGCCATCTGTCCGATTTCCACATCCAGCCGGGAAAGCCGCGCCTCAATTTCGGAGAGCCGCCGGTTCGCATCCTCGCTTGCCTTCCGCGCCTCCTGCATTGCCTTCTGAATCGAAGCTGTTCGATCGCGAAACAACGCAGGCAGATTCTTCTTTGATACCCACACGATCACGCCGGCGACGATCGCAAAATTCAGCAGCACGCTCAGCCAATACGCATGCTCAAGGCTGAGGCCGGTAATTCTCGACACGAATTGCACCGAGCCTGAATGTTTAAATTGCTCCTGATCATCCTCGCCAGCCGCTTCCCTGGATTGCTTGGCCAGCTCAGAATTCGTGGATGACTGAGCAGCTTCTTCAGCGGTAAATTTCGCGGTCGACGCGTTTGCGCGCTGTTGTGCAGTAACAGTAATCAGCAAAAACAACACCGAAATGAGGAGTAAAAGATGTGACCGTGCTCTCATCGACCCACCGCCGGCACTTGCGCTGCCGAGAGCAAGACTGTACGAATGATCACTGCCGCTAGGCGCACGCTCTCCGCCTCTAAGCTAGCTTGCGCTGATTGCTTGTCCTTCTGGATCGCGGCCTTGGCTTCTTCAACTCGCGCCTGGGCTCGCGCACGCGCTTGGGCCACGGCGTCGGAACGTGCTTGCATAGCTTGCTGACGGTGCATCTCCAGCCTTTTGAATACCGCCGCGCGCGCTTCCCGGAGGCGCTGTTCGTATTCCGCGGTTCTTGCCTCCGCCGCGGCAATATCAGCGCGCGCTTTTTCCACGGCACCCTCCGTTTTGGCGTGGCGCTCCGCCAGGACCCTTACCAGCGGCCTGTGCATAAGGCCTGTATAGATCGCATAAAGCAGGACCAGGAAGATGATGGTCGGTACGGAGCCAAGCAGTAATCCGCCTAGTTGTGCCAGTATCTCGTCCATTGTGTGCTGATAAGGTACTCGAGCGTAAGAGGGCTTTTAAACTGTTAACGCTAACATTTCAAAAGAACTACTGTCAACGCGAGCAGGTGCGATTTCCGCTTCCGAAATCCCTCCGCGAGCCCTTCAAAAAATAAAGGAAAGAATGCTTGACATCTGCGCAGAGGGGTCTAGCATGGAAGTATCACCTCCGATCCAATTCAGGATCGAATGGGCCGATAGCCAAGGAAAGTCACCGCTTCTTGGTTGCCGGCCCATTTTAACTTTTGGGGTTTCCTCGGTGAGTCAGCCAGGGGTGAAAACCGACGTTCCCCCTGCGATACGGGCCCCACCCTCGCTTCTCTAGTGAGTGGAGTTGCAGGTTTGCGAGTGTACCGCCCGCAGAATCCGGTTGATCAACTCGCCGTCTCCCGCGGGATCCTTGAGGATGTCCCATCCCGTGAACGCAGCGATCAGATCCTCCTCCGGAAACACCATCAGGCGTTGCCCGCCGAAGCCCCTGGCCATCCACACATACCGCTGCCCCTCCGCACGTGGAAACAGCCACCATTTGAATCCATACTTGAAACCTTCCTCGGCATCAATAAACGGAGTTAGCGACTGCTTCACCCAGTCCTTCGACACAATCTGCTCCCCGTCCCACATGCCATCGTGCAGATAGAAGTATCCAATCTTCGCAAGGTCCGTGGTGCGCAGGAAGAGTCCCCCCTCGGTATCAACCACTCCCATCGGCGTCCGCTTCCAGTAATGCTCCATGCCCAGGGGAGTGAACAGATATTTCTCGCCGTACTTCTCAACGTCCTGCCCCGTCTCCTTCTGGAAAATGTAAGCCAGCAATTCCGACACGCCGCTGCTGTAGTTGAAAACCTTTCCGGGCTCCTGGGCCATCGGCCGGTCGATCACGTACTGCACCCAATCGTCGGTCGCCTCCATCAGGCTCGAATCGTTCTTGGGATCGTCGTACGCAACTTCTTCGTTCCAGTCTAGCCCTGTGGTCATCGTCAAAACGTGCCGCAGGGTGATGCGCCGCTTTCGGTCATCCACATTCTTCACCGTCGCCACGTCGAAGTACTTGAGCAGAGGCGTATCCAGGCCTGCCTTGAAATCACCGCGCGTGATGGCGATCCCGAGAATAACCGACGTGACCGTCTTGCTTACCGACTGCATGCTGTGCAGGTCGGTTCCGTGATAGTAGGGGTGCCACGCCGGATCGAAATAGTTGTACGGACCTGTGAGATGCGCGTTCAGCGGCCCGCGCGTCTTCGCCTCTTTCCCGTAGATCTGTCCGTAATCGTGGGAGTAAGTGCGCTCGTAGACGGACGTCCCGCAGCGGAACACGGCAAAGCTGTCCACCAGAGAGTATTTGCCACTCGCCAGATCACCGTCCAACTCCGCGAGAATCTTTTCGTCGAGCCCTACGCTGGAGGGCTTACCCTTCGCCCAGCCATGGGTCGGCCACTTCGTCACGCCTGATCGCGCGTCGAAGCTTCGTGCTCTTAGATCCGTGACTTGCGCCAGCAGGATGCAGCTCATCAATATGCGGACTGCAGCGGTCTTCTTCTTGGTCATCTGTCGCCTTCGCCGGTTTGGCATCGGGACGAGACCATATGGTCGCCGGGCCTGCGTGTCAAGCCGACACGATGCAATTTAAGGATGGAATGGGTCGATAGCCAAGAAAAGTCAGCGCTTCTTGGTTGCCGGTCCATTTGGATTGGCCAAGCTCTGGAAGGCGGCCGAGCTATCCCTTCTGTGCAATCTTGACCAGGGACAAGATCAAGACCCCGGCGACGGCGGCCACGCCCAAAACGCCGAATATTTTACGCAAGTCGTTCTGGAGTTCCGCCATTTTGATTAGGTCGAGCACCCAAAGGCTGACTAACAGTGCTCCAAAGACCACAGCAATCACGGCGACGAGCAGTAGAAATTGTTTCATTCAAAGCCGGCTTTCTCGTGGTTTGTTGCCCTTGCTGCACAATAAGGCAGCCTTACTGAATCAGCGGTTCATTATTGGCAGAGATTATGTCCGCGTCGCCACAGTGTCAATTACTTCCCGCACACGCGTGCCTCATAGCTAAAGATCTTCTCATTTGATTTGTCGTGTGTCCTTGGGCACAAGTCACCCAGGGAGGCTCATTTAACCACCCATTCCCTCAGCCTCCGCACGATGGACTCCGGCGCTTCAGCCTCCATCTCAACCAGACCGTCTCGATATTGACGCGAATAGATCCGTGCCCGCGATTCGAGCAGCGCCAGCATCTTCCCTTCTTTCTGTGGGACACGTAGTCGCACACGGCCAACCGGATCTTCGGCTAACATCGCGTCAATCCTTTCCAGCAATGTGCTCAAACCGATTCCCTTGGCGGCCGAAACATGAACTGCGCTCGCGTCATCCCGCAACGAGTCCCGCTGCTTCGCAGGCAGCAGATCAATCTTGTTCATGATGTGTAGGCGCGGTTTGCTGCCTGCATCCAATTCCTTCAGAACGCGTTCTACTTGGGCATCCTGCTCGGCGGAAAGCGGACTGCTGGCATCGGAAATGTGCAGAATCAGCGTTGCACGCTGCACTTCCTCCAGCGTGGCGCGAAAGGCTGAGACTAGAGTGTGCGGGAGGTTCCGAATAAAACCCACAGTGTCGGACAGCAGGGCCTGACGTTTTGAAGGCAAGTTCACGGCCCGAATCGTTGGATCCAAAGTGGCAAACATTTTCGGTGACTCGAGCACCGCGGCGTTGGTCAGAGCATTGAACAAAGTGGATTTCCCCGCATTCGTATACCCCACCAGCGCAATCGTGGCAATCGGCACTGATTCGCGTCTTTGGCGCTGCTGAGCGCGAATCCGCCGCACATTCTCAATCTGTTCTTTAACATGCCGAATGCGGCGGTAAATTTTCCGGCGGTCCGTCTCAAGCTGAGTTTCACCAGGACCGCGGGTGCCAATTCCGCCCCCGAGCTGCGACATTTCCACTCCGCGGCCTCCAAGACGCGGCAGCAGATATTCCAATTGCGCCAGTTCCACTTGCAACTGGCCTTCGCGAGTCCGGGCATGCCTGGCGAAAATGTCAAGTATAAGCTGAGTCCGGTCGATAACGCGGGTGTTCACAACCTTCTCAATATTGCGCTGCTGCGAGGCTGTGAGATCGTGGTCAAACAGCAGGAGATCTGCCGAGACTGAGGCCGCAGCCCCGGCAATCTCTTCAAGCTTTCCGCGCCCGATTAAGGTGGCGGGATCGGGACGATCGCGACGCTGAAGAAACTCTCCCGCGATTTCAGCTCCCGCGCTTGCAGCCAGAGCGCGCAACTCATCCAGAGATTCCTGTGCACTGAACTCCGGAATCCTGGGTGTTTTCGAGAGCGCCAGCGCGGTGGTGTCGCGAGCAGCCTGAGCGGCAGCCGTGAGCGAGCTTTTCACTCCCTTGGATCCCGCGCGCGAGCGATACTCTAGCCCGACAAGAAAGGCGCGCTCCTTGGGGACGCTATTAGGCGCTCGGTCGCGGTTTGACCGGTGTCTGTTACGGGAGATTCTGGATTGCGAACTGCTCAAGCGAAGTTCCCGGCCCTGATCCTTTCCTAACCTTCGGTCCCGGTGCCGGAAACGTCCGACTCAGGCATCGGTTCCGTGCTCTTTGCGGTTGCTGTTGCCGGAGCCGTGATTGCGGTCGGCCTTTCACTATGGCCATGCGACGTCCTGCCCATGGCCACCGTGGAGATGGCGTGCTTGAAGATCAACTGCTCTTGGTTGTTGGTCTCGAGCACGACCGAATATTTGTCGAAAGAGCGAATGCGGCCCGTCAACTTCACGCCGCTGAGCAGATAAATGGTGATGCTCGTCCGCTCCTTGCGAGCCGTATTGAGGAAGGAATCTTGAATATTTTGCGCCGGCTTATTTTCCATAGCCGATCTCCTTAGCTCTCATGTGCAATTTGCTCCTTGGGCGGCTTACAGACCGCCTGGAGCTTAAGCCGGGCACTTCGCGAGCTGCCCCCTCGACTCCTCATCCCGCACAGTGCAGTGGCCACATCCGTACAATACGGCCTAAGCGCCCACTTTTTCAAGAAAGACTCGATTTTGTCCGGTTGACAGAACAGCGGCCAAAGTGCAAATATTCTCCGCCTTAAGAAAGAGGCGCGAAAAAGCAGTTGCAGTTCCTCGCGTGTTGTTCCTCCTTAAGGCGGCTTTCCTTCTGTGCGCGTATCTTTCCGGCGCGTGTGGGCCTCAAACTTCGCCGTCCGTTGTTGAGGAGGAATCGCAAT
>DAIMDJ010000135.1:0-7201 GCA_036725905.1 Terriglobales bacterium | reverse complement strand
CGACCGAGAACTCGCCGGCAGAAAATTCCGGAGAGGAACAGACTCCCTCCAGGGAAAATCAAGAGTGAACTCGCACTCACAGTGCGCAATTAAAACTGATACCGTGAGGTTGATATGAAGACTTAGCGGGACAGTCCGGAGGAAATAAAGGGCGGATGAGCAAGATTCGAATCAACGATCTGGCTAGAGAACTGGAAGTCAAGAGCAAAACAATTCTCGATGTGCTTCCAGAGATCGGAGTTACAGAGAAGAAGACGCATTCCAGTTCTCTCGAAGAGCACGAAGCGGAAAAGCTGCGCGCGCATTTACGGGGCGGGAGTGAAGCTTCGGTAACCAGCAAGCCTGCGCGTCCGAGCCGCGATGGCGACGAGATCAAGACCAAGATCGATCTTTCTCATATCTCCAAGCCGGGCGACGTGCTGAAGGCAATCATCAGCAAACAGCAACCTGCGCCAACTGCTCCTGGACGCCCCGCTCCTCCGCCGGCTCCGGTTGAGATAAAACCTGCAGCTCCGGTCTCACCAGCAGCAAAAGCTCCAGCACCACCGGCCTCAGCGGCAGCTCCGTCGAAATTGGTAGTACCCGCGACGGGCCCAAGGCCGACATTTACAGTGCCTGCGCCGCCGAGCGCACCGCAGGTTCCGTCTGCTTCAACCAGTGCTCCGCCGCGAACGGCCGCGCCGCCTGCACCTCCGGCCGCGCCGATAGCGGCAGGACCGCCACAGCCGCAAGCTCCGGCTGCAAGCAGGCCGACCGCACCTACTCGGCCACAAGCGCCTCCTCCCCGAATGATTGTTCCGCAGACAGGACCACGTCCGGTTTACAAGGCTCCGATTCGTCCAGCAGCTTCATCCGGCGCTGCCGCAAGACCTGCGCCAGGACGTCCAGTGCCCGGGCAACCGATCTTCCAACGCCCTCGGCCAGGCGCTCCATCTCAGCGACCGTCATTACGGCCCGGAGAGCGGCGGCCGATGCATCCCACGCGGCAATCACCTGCGGGTGCGCGTCCACTTGGAGTCGGACCAGGCCTACCGCCGCCCGGTCCCGCGCGTCCAGGCAGCCGCCCAGGAGCACCTTCGCGCCGGCCGGGACAGCGCTACATTCCGCGCGGGGTAAAAGAAGGCCCGATGAAGGGCTTCGTACCGCCGCCGCGGCTTACAGTTTCGAACGAACCGTTGCCGATTACTCGAAGCATCACCATCACCGAGGGCATCAGCGTCAAGGATCTGGCCGAGAAGCTGGGGATCCGCGCGAAGGATTTAATTGCGCGGCTGCTCATGCGCGGCGTATTTGCCACCATCAATCAAACGCTCGACGCTGAGCTTGCCAGCGAGATGGCGCGATTCTTCGGAGCAGACACCAACGTGATCAGCTTCGAAGAGCAGGCACAGAAAGATGTTGTCGATTCCGCGACCGGCGAAGAAGGCGCGGCGGCGGAAGGCGTGCCTCGTCCGCCAGTGGTTACTATCATGGGCCACGTCGATCATGGCAAAACCACGCTGCTGGATGCGATCCGCTCTACCAATGTTGCAGGAGGCGAAGCGGGCGGAATTACGCAGCATATCGGCGCATATAAAGTGACGATACTGGATAATCAATCGCCTGCTTACGGGCGCCAGATCGTGTTCCTGGACACGCCCGGCCACGAGGCATTCACCCGCATGCGTTCCCGAGGCGCGAAGGCCACTGATATCGTCGTGCTGGTGGTCGCCGCGGATGACGGAGTGATGCCCCAGACGCTGGAGGCCATCGACCATGCGCACGCCGCTGAGGTTCCAATTATCGTCGCGGTAAACAAAATCGACAAACCAGATGCTCTGCCGGACCGGGTTAAGAAGCAGCTCGCCGATCGCGGGCTGATGCCGGAAGACTGGGGCGGGACGACCGTATTCGTCGATGTATCCGCGAAGCAGAAAACAAATCTTAATCTGCTGATGGAAATGATCTGCCTGGTTGCGGATCTGCAAGAGCTCAAGGCCAATCCCGATCGTCCAGCAACGGGCGTGGTGCTCGAAGCCAAGCTGGACCGGGGACGCGGGCCGGTTGCTACCGTACTGGTGCAGAACGGGACGTTGCGCACTAGCGACAACTTCGTCGTCGGCAATGTGTACGGAAAAGTTCGCGCCATGTTTGATGATCGCGGGGCGCAGCTCGAAGAAGCGCCGCCTTCGACTCCAGTGGAAATCCTCGGTATGGAAGGGCTGCCGCAGGCAGGCGATCAGTTTGTAGTCGTTGCCGATCGGGATAAAGCGCGGGGCATTTCGGATTATCGTGAGCAGAAAGCGCGTGAAGCAACCCTGGCCAAGAGTTCCCGCGTATCGCTCGAAGGCCTGGCCGAGCAATTGAAGACCGCCGGCACAAAAGAACTCAACATTATTTTGAAGGGCGATGTGCAGGGTTCGGTTGAGGTGCTGAGCGATCTGCTAGCGAAGCTTTCTAATGACAAAGTCCGGCTGAAGGTGCTGCGCACGGGCGTGGGCGCGATCACGGAAAGCGATGTCTTGCTGGCTTCGGCCTCGAACGCGATCATTATCGGGTTTAGTGTGCGTCCGGAGCGTAAGGCGCAGGAACTGGCGGAGCAGGAGAAAGTTGATATCCGGTTGCACTCGATCATTTACGAATTGCAGGATGAGATCAAGCGCGCCATGACTGGCCTGCTCGAACCGACGATCAAAGAAACGTATCAGGGCCGTGCCGAGGTGCTGGAGACTTTCCGTATCCCGAAAGTCGGGACAGTGGCCGGCTGCCGCGTAAGCGATGGCCTGATCAAACGCGATTCCGAGGTTCGGCTGCTGCGAGATAACGTTGTTGTCTTCAAGGGCAAAGTTGGCTCACTGCGGCGCTTCAAAGACGACACCAGCGAAGTGCGCAACGGCATGGAGTGTGGCATTTCCATCGCCAATTATGGCGACGTGAAAGTCGGCGACGTCATCGAGGCTTTTGTGACTGAGCGCATCGCAGCGGAAGTAATTGCTTAGAGCTGTCGCTATCAGCTGTCAGTTATCAGCCAGGAGCGATCCGGATTTCTCCTCGATTGTGGGGAAGCTATTCCTTGCGGCGTGTGGATAGCTGAAAGCTGACGGCTGAGAGCTGACAGCTAAAAATGATTGCTTTTCTCACCCTCGAACTGCGTATTGAACATGCGCAGTCTCTCAAAGATAAGCGGCAGGTGGTGCGCAGTCTGAAAGACCGGCTGCGCGCGCATTTTAATGTTGCTGTCGCTGAGCTGGATTCAAACGGGCTGTGGAATCGCGCAACTCTCGGCGTGGTTAGCGTCTCCGATTCACGGGATTATCTCGATGGATTGATGAAGAACGTCGAGCGGCATGCTTTGCGAATTGCGAATAACGGCGGAGCCGAGGTGGCAGACTCATTCGTGGAATTTCTGTGACATGTAGGGGCAGGTGTCCTCACCTGCCCAGCCGAGGGAAGCTCGGCTACAACCCACCATGTAATGAACCTACTTTGGTGAACCCAGACGTCTCATTTTTCTGATATTCTCATCCGTTTTAGTCAGGGGAACGGTCGTGGAGCGGCGCGGGCAGAAATATCATCGCGAGCGTTTGGGAGAGGCCCTGCGCGAGGAGATTGAGACCATTGTCGAGGGTGAGCTCGGCGATCCGCGGATCGGGTTGGTAAGCGTGAGCCAGGTCGCACTGGCAGAAGATGCCCGCTCGGCGCAGGTTTTCGTCGCTGTGGAGGGTGATGAAGACGAGACGCTGCGCACCATGCAGGGACTGATGGCTGCGGTTGGATTCATCCGGCGTGAAGTGGGAGAGCGGCTGCAATTGCGGCATCCGCCGGAATTATTTTTTCACTTGGATCGCTCGGAGCAGTACGGGGCGAGAATTGACGAACTGCTGAAGCGTACCAGAAAGGTAAAGTAGCTGAAAGTTGCTGGTTGTATGTTGCGAGAAGTTCTCAAACACATCGAGCAGCGCGAGCGCTTTCTTCTGACGTCGCATGCGCGTCCGGATGGCGATGCGGTTGGTTCGGCTCTGGCCTGCTGCCAGATTCTGCACTCGATGGGCAAAGAGGCGGATGTTGTGCTGCGCGACGGCGTGCCACGTGTGTATCGGCCGTTGCCGTTCGCGGACAGAGTTGTTCAAAGCGATCGGGTAAACGGGGAGTACGAAGCCGCCATCATCCTGGAATGCGACAGCATTCAGCGCACACGCCTTGAAGGCTTGGAAGAGCGCTTTCTGATTAACATCGATCATCACCTTAGCGGACGGCCTTTCGCTCACGTCAATTGGATCGACCCGCAAGCGGTTGCGACGGCAGAGATGGTGTACCGGCTGGCGAGGGAAGCGGGAGTGAGAATTTCACCCGAGATTGCGACCTGCCTGTACACCGCCGTGCTGACCGACACGGGTTCGTTCATGTTTCAGGGCACTAACGAGCACACGTTCGGACTGGCCAGAGAATTGGTGCTTGCGGGCGCTGATCCAGTGCGTTGCGCGCGCAATATATATTTCGGGCATTCGACAGCGAAAATGCGCCTCTTGGGCGCAGCCCTCTCCAATCTGCACCGCGAGGGACCGCTCGCCTTAATCTCGGTGACGCAGGAGCAAATGGAACTCTGCGGCGCGAGGGAAGAGGATTGCGAAGGCCTGGTGAACTACGCTCTTGCCATTCAGGATGTGGAAGTAGCCGCTTTTTTCCGTGAGCTTCCAGATGGGCGCTTCCGCCTGAGCCTGCGCAGCAAAGGGCAATGGAATGTCGCCGCAGTGGCTGAACACTTTGGGGGCGGCGGGCATCAGTGCGCGAGCGGCTGCTCTCTCGAGGGGCCGCTCTCAACGGCAGCAGCCAGAGTTTTAGCCGAGCTTCGCATCACACCTTCCGTACAATAGTTTTCTATGGACATCGCACTAGCGCGGCAGTTCGCGTCGTTTGTGGGCGCGCTGCTGATTCTCATAGCCTATACCGGTCATCAATTGAGATGGATTGACGCCCGCAGCGCGGGTTCCAACATTTTGAACGCGATTGGGTCCGCCATCCTCGGCTACATTGCTTGCTATCCTTTCCAGATCGGGTTCGTGGTGCTGAAAGCGGACAGTGATTAGCGTATATGCGCTGCGGCCGAGGCCGGAATGAAAATTGTGCGTCTCGTGTTTACCCCTTCCATCGACAATTGCAAACCGGCAATAACGAATGACTGAGCGCTCACGCCTGCTTACCGATTGGCTGCTGCTTGCCGGATTCTGTGGGTTTTTATTTTTCTTCGGGCTCGCGCATTTTGGATTGGTGGGCGCCGACGAGCCACGCTATGCGCAGATTGCCCGGGAGATGCTCGTCCGCCACGATTGGATCACACCCACGCTTGATGGCAGGCCGTGGCTGGAGAAGCCTGCTCTCTATTACTGGCAGGCTATGCTCGCATACCACATTTTTGGAGTGAGCGATTCGGCGGCGCGCCTGCCATCGGCGATTGATGCCACGTTGATGATTTTTGCGGTTTACTACTTTTTGCGCCGGTTACGTCCTGGGTTCGAGCTGGACGGCGCATTGATGACGGCGTCGCTGGCGGGAGTGATTGGATTTGCGCGCGCAGCCTCTATGGATATGCCGCTCAGCGCGGCGTTTACGATCGCGCTGCTCGCCTGGTTCGCCTGGTATGAGAGCGGGAGCAAGCGTTTCCTCACGCTGTTCTATGCTTTCTTAGGATTAGGGATGCTCGCCAAAGGCCCGGTCGCGCCGGTTCTGGCGGCGATCATCATCGTGGTGTTTGTGCTGTCAATTCGGAGTACTGCCCTTCTCGCACGGACACTTTGGCTTCCGGGCATCACATTGTTCTGTGCGGTGGCTGTGCCCTGGTACGTCGCGGTGCAAATGAGGAATCCAGAATTCTTCCGCGTGTTCATCCTGGAGCACAATCTGGCGCGGTTCAGGACAAATCTGTATCACCATACCGAGCCGCTCTGGTATTTCGTGCCCGTTCTGCTGCTTGCCTTAATTCCGTGGACGATGTTTGTGGTTGCCGCGGCGATGGAAGTGGCCCGCGCGTGGTGGCAACGTCGTGCCATATCTAGCACCGAGTCGCTGAACATATTCCTTGTGATCTGGATCCTCATCCCTGTGATTTTCTTTTCGATGTCTCAATCGAAATTGCCAGGGTACATCTTGCCCGCGCTTCCGGCGGGGGCGTTGTTGGTAGCGGAGTACGCGCGAACGCGTATTGCAGAAAATGCGCGCTCCGACATTCTCCTCACAAGTCTACATTCCATTGTTGCGTCGCTGCCGCTTGCTCTGGCGATGATGCTGCCGTTCATTCTGTTTCAGCACCGCATTCCATGGAACCGCTGGGCCGCAGTTTCGTTTGCGTTTGCTGCGGTTCTGGCGATTGGGATTGCATTGACGCTTCGCGCGCCAGCTGGCTTACGCATGCTGCAATTGGTTACGCTGGTTCCGGTGGTGTTGGCCGTTGCCGCAATTCTGCGGCTCGGCGCGCCGTCGCTGGATGCGACTCTTTCGGCGCGTCCGCTGGCCGAGCAGATAACCAAAGCTGACAACCGGCGGCTGCCTTTGGCTGTGCTGCTCACGTCACGCGAGACGGAATATGGTTTGCAGTTTTATCGCAACCAGACCATAGCGCGCTATGAGTTGGGGCAGGTGCCCTCGGGCGAACACCTCGTTGTGGCACCAGAGGGATTGCGAAGAGGCGTCGAGAAGCGAGCGGCTGGGCGTCGCGTGACGTACTTAGGAAGCTTCGCTGCGCAAGGATTGGATTACTACTGGGTGGGTACAGCAGTCAGCAGCGGCAGTCGTTGATGTGAGTCTTCCTTTTTTTGGCATTTAGATTAGTGGTCGTCCTCCAACTTCAGATGTAGTAGTTTGAACTCGCTCTGACGGACAATACCGACCAGTCGCCGGGCACGGAGCAGATTGTCGGCCCGTCGCTCGCCAACAGCGCATCATCATCGAATTTGGCTCACATTTCAGTGGTGGCTCGTCTAACCCGAATGGTGCCTTGCATCCAGGAGCGAACTTTCCACAGTTCCCGCGCGTACCTTACTTCATCAGGCCGCTTGCTTCGTACCAGCCTCAAGATCGTCGTCTTAACCGCTTTGACGCCACTCATCGCACGAGCAGCCAGCGACGCACAAATACCCCGCATCAGCACACCTCCTCGACTGGAAGACTTTGAGGACATGAAGCCGCACGGTGCGGCAACCGAGCTTCGCAAGATCAGCGGCTTCAC
>DAIMDJ010000134.1:0-7228 GCA_036725905.1 Terriglobales bacterium | reverse complement strand
AGTCTTCAATACTTTGTCGACTTCTTCTTTCATCCGCTGCTCGGCTTCCGTGTGGGCGCAGTTCAGCAGGATCTCATTGTTTTGGGAAAGCGCCCGGATGTCACTCCACGAGACTTCCGCTTTGATTGTGGCGCAGCCAACCGCCACCACATGGCTGAGTACCTCGATTCCAAGCTCGCACAGAAATAATTTCGCGAGTCCTCCGATCGCGACCCGCGCGGCAGACTCACGCGCTGAGGCCCGTTCCAGCACGTAGCGCGCCTCAGAAAAGTTGTACTTCAGAGCCCCTGCCAGATCGGCGTGGCCGGGCCGGGGTGACGCTACCCGCTTATATTTTCCCGAATCTCCTTCGCCGACTGGAAGCGATTCCTGCCAGTTTTTCCAATCTTTATTTTCGAGGAGAATCGCGATCGGCGAGCCGATGGTCGCGCCGTGACGCACGCCCGAGAGGATATGAACCTTGTCGGTTTCAATCTTCATCCGGCCACCGCGGCCGTAACCCTGCTGCCGCCGCCACAGCTCACGGTCAAGAATTGCCTGGTCCACCTTCAGTCCAGCGGGCAAGCCGGAAAGAAAGGCGACCAAAGCCTCGCCATGAGACTCCCCTGAGGTGAAATAGCGCAGCACCCTTTGGATTGTATCTGATACGGCGGGCAAACCCGGGCATCCAGCATTTTCCCATTTTGGTTTTTTTGTGTTTTAAGTTGGCATTGGCGGGTGGACGCTTGGTAGAATGCTGGTTGTCGTAACCACAGAGTTAACCGCTGCCCGCCTGGGCGTGATGTGCCACTTCCACACTCTCTCTGGCCTCGAGGTGCCGTAGTGTCTCGTCGATCCCCGATAAAGGGGCGAACACCGATGCAAGCCGTCGCGGATGCAGTTCCGGAAGTCTTGGAGCTGTCGCGTCACCTGGTGCAGGCACAGGAAGAAGAGCGTAAGCGCATCAGCCGCGAATTGCACGATGAGGCTGGGCAAGGCTTGATGGTTCTGCGACTGTATCTTGGCACATTGGTCAGCGAAAGCCCCAATCCTGAGTTGCGGATGAAGATTGAAGAAGCCATGAGCATGCTGGATCTGACCATTGGCGATTTGCGGCGGATCATTGCGCGACTGTCACCACGCATGCTTGAAGAATTAGGGTTAATGGCGGCCATTCGTAAAGAGGCGCGCGAGCTCAGCAAGAGCACAGGTATGCGACCGCGACTGATTTTGCCGATGGGATTTGGTGAACTGGACCATGAAATTGAGATTGCGCTGTACCGTTCGGTGCAAGAGGCGCTGCACAATGTGGCGAAGCATTCGCGGGCAAAGAATTTCGTAATTCGCTTTGAAATCGATAACGGTTCTGCTGTATTGCGTGTTGAGGATGACGGGGTTGGGTTCTCCGGCAAGGGAACTTCGCGCAGCCGAAGCTTTGGGCTTTTGGGAATGCGGGAAAGAATCGCGGCACTCGGCGGCACCGTGCGCATTCGCTCGCGCAAAGGAACCGGAACCCGAATCACAGTAATGCTGCCTTTGCCCGCGAGCAGCGCCCGGCATGCTTCGCGCACGGATCTTCTGGCAGGCGCGGGCGGATTCTCATCGAAATACGAAGGAGCACTGGAAACGCAGACTAATCTAAGTCCTGCAAACACTCATAATGTCCATCAAGTGCATAGTAGTTGACGATCACACGCTCTTCCGCGACGGCCTGCGCCGCGTTCTGGAGAGCGAACCTGATATTGCAGTAGTTGGCGAGGCCAGCGACGCTTCCGCTGGATTGGGCTTGATCCGCGAGCTCAGGCCGGATGTCGTGCTGATGGACATTGGCATGCCGGGGTTATCCAGCTTCGAAGCGGCGCGCCTCGTGGACAGGAATTTTCCAGGCACCCGCCTCGTTTTTCTCACCATGTATGAGGACGAGGAATACCTTCTGCAATGCCTCGACGTGGGCGCTGCTGGCTATATTCTGAAGGATGCGGCCGCTCCCAAGCTGATTGGCGCCGTGCGCGAGGTTTACCAGGGGCGCAAGTATCTCAGCCCGCAAGTGCTCGACAAGTTAGTTGGGATTCGCGCCGGGGCTCATGGCACGCACGGTATGGCGCGCAGTTCGACTCTTACCCCACGCGAGCGCGAAGTGATCAAGATGATCGCCGAAGGAAATTCCGTAAAAGAGATAGCCACCCTACTAGGTCTGAGCATAAAGACCGTGGAAGCCCACAAGTTCAATCTCATGCGCAAACTCAAAATCCATAACAAAGCGCAGTTGGTCACTTTCGCCATTCAGAAGAAAATCGTAAAGATGCCCGCGGGAGCATAGCGGGCTCTCGAGCTGCCCTCGCCTCCCATTGCACCGGACCGCCACTTCCACTATCCTGCCGGATTCCTTCTGTTCGGAGCTAATTGATGCGGACAATGCTGGTGGTACTCGCGATGTATTCACTCGCCATGTTTGCAGAAGCGCAAAACGCGCCACTCACCTTGATACCGATGCCGGCCAACATTGAAATGGGCGCGGGCCAGCTAGTAGTGGATCCATCGTTCTCAGTGGCGATTTCCGGTCGCAAAGAACCACGGCTTCAGCGCACGGTCGAAATCTTCTTAGATCACCTTCGCCGGCAAACCGGGATGCTCCCGCTGGACATGAAGGTATCTGATTCTTCAACCGGCACTCTGCTGATCCACGCCGACTCAAGGAGTAAGGAAGTACAGGAACTCGGAGAAGAAGAATCCTACAGGCTTGAGATCACTAGCTCAGGCGCGAAGCTGAACGCTCCGACCACGCTTGGCGTCATGCGGGGCTTGCAGACATTCTTGCAGTTAGTCGAGACCACTCCAGCAGGATTCGCCGCGCCGGCCGTCAATATCGACGACAAACCGCGGTTTCCTTGGCGTGGCCTGATGATCGACGCTGGCCGCCACTTCATGCCTCTCGACGTCATCAAGCGCAACCTTGATGGCATGGCGGCGGTGAAGCTCAATGTTTTTCACTGGCATCTGTCGGAAAACCAGGGCTTCCGCGTCGAGAGCAAAAAATTTCCCAAGCTGCACGAGATGGGCTCCGACGGGCTGTATTACACGCAAGGCGAAGTGCGCGATGTGATCGCCTACGCGCGTGAGCGCGGCATCTGCGTGATCCCAGAGTTCGACATGCCCGGACACAGCACTGCCTGGTTTGTCGGCTATCCCGACCTGGCCAGCGCGCCGGGGCCATATGAGGTCGAGCGCAAATGGGGCGTGTTTGATCCAGCGATGGATCCAACAAAAGAGCATACTTACCATTTTCTCGATGAATTCATCGGCGAAATGGCCAAGCTTTTTCCCGATCAGTGTTTTCATATCGGAGGCGATGAGGTAAACGGGAAACAGTGGGACGCGAACCCTCAAATCCAGGCGTTCATGCGCGCGCATGGCATGAAGACGAATCAGGATTTGCAAGCCTACTTCAACAAGCGTGTGCAGGAGATCGTCAGCAAGCACGGCAAGACGATGATCGGCTGGGATGAGATCTTGCGGCCCGAATTGCCGAAGAGCATTGTCATTCAATCATGGCGCGGGCAGGAGTCGCTGGCGCAGGCTGCCAAGCAAGGCTACCGCAGTTTGCTTTCGCACGGTTATTACATTGACCTGATGTGGCCGGCTTCGCAGCATTATGCAGTCGATCCCATGAGTGAGGCGGCGGCAAATCTGAGCCCCGAGGAAAGCAAGCGCATCTTAGGAGGCGAAGCGACTATGTGGGCTGAGTACGTCTCGCCGGAGAACATTGATTCGCGAATTTGGCCGCGAACTGCTGCTATTGCGGAGCGCTTGTGGTCTCCGCAGAACGTGCGTGACGTGGATTCTATGTATCAGCGCTTAGAGAAGGTCAGCCATCGCCTCGACTTTCTGGGGCTGACTCACAACACCGGCTACGCTCCCATGCTGCGGCGCATCGCGGGAAGCAATGATATTTCGGCGTTGCAGGTACTTGCCGATGTCGTCGAGCCAGTCAAGGATTACACTCGCGAGGACACCGCTCCTGCTGTACCGACTAGCCTAACTCCGCTCAATCGTGTGGTTGATGCGGCGCGCCCGGAGAGCGATACCGCGCGCCAATTTTCCGACATGGTGAACGCCTTGCTCTCCGGCAAGGCAAAGCCCGGCACCGAAACGGAGATCAGAGCTTTACTCAGCCGCTGGCGGGACAATCAGGTTGAGCTGCAGCCGCTGGCAGAGAAATCTTTCCTGGTTAAAGAGGTTTTACCGGTGTCACAGAATCTTTCGACGCTGGGAACTGCTGGCCTCGCAGCACTCGATTATCTGGACCATGGCGAGCGAGCGCCCGAGCAGTGGAGATCTCAGCAGCTTGCGCTCATCGAGCAAGCTAAAAAGCAGCAAGCGCAACTGCTGCTCATGATTGCACCCGCAGTTCAGAAATTGATTGAGGCCAGCGGTACACCAGGCGCCGCCTCAGCCGTCAAGTAGAGGTATTCTTTCCTATATGAGGTGTTACGATGGCCTCCACGAAAGCCGATGCGTCGAAGATTTCCCTTCCGGACTTTACTCCCAATGCTGAATTCTGGCCTGTGTTGCCGCCTTTAGAGGCCTGGCAGGATACCCGCGATACCGTGCACATGTGGACTCAGATTGTTGGCAAGGTTCGCCTGGCGCTAAACCCGCTTATCAACCATTGGTGGGAAGTGCCCCTCTACGTCAGCCCACGTGGGTTAGCGACATCTTCGATTCCGTACGCCCGCGGGATTTTTGAGGTGGAGTTCGATTTTCTTGCGGATCACGTGCTGATTCAAACCAGCGAAGGAGCTGGAAAATCGCTTTCGCTTAGGCCACGCTCTGTAGCAGATTTTTATAAGGAGTTCATGGCGGCGTTGGCGTCTTTGGGAATCACCGTCAAGATCTGGACGCTGCCGGCGGAGGTCCCCAATCCCATTGCCTTTGATCGCGACCTCCAGCATGCGTCCTATGATCGCGATGCTGTCATTCGGTTCTGGCGAGTATTGGTTACAGTGGATACGGTTTTTCAAGAGTTTCGTTCACGCTTCATTGGCAAAAACAGTCCAGTCCACTTTTTTTGGGGCAGCTTTGATCTGGCGGTTACTCGGTTCTCAGGACGCCGCGCACCCGAGCGCGACGGAGCAGATTCTATTACCCGCGAAGCGTATTCTCACGAGGTGATCAGCACCGGATTCTGGCCCGGCGGAGGAGACATCAAAGGAGCGGCTTTCTACGCCTACGCTGCGCCCGAGCCGCTGGGTTTCGCCGAAGCTTCCGTGCGCCCGGCGAGCGCTTTCTATCATCCGCAGATGCACGAATTCATTCTTATGTACGACGATGTGCGCCAGAGTGCCTCGCCAAAGACAACATTGTTGGACTTTCTTCAAAGCACCTACGAAGCCGGCGCCAACTCGGCGAAATGGAATCGGGCAGAGTTGGAGAGAGCAGCGTAACGCCTTGGTTCATTAACTCCGTTCCAGGCGCTTTGAGGCAACGTTTTGCCCTTGTTTTCCAGGTTGCTTGATCTATTCTCTTGGTCTATGGATGAGCGCCCATCCCGGCAACGGATTCCGAGACTTTGGGTCCCATCAGTCCTGCTTCTGGCGATTTGCCTGGTCCAAGCCGGTCTTTCGCCGGCTGCTTCGAAGGCCACAGTTGGCGAGCAGGGGCTGGCTCCGATCCGTAGCTACATTGCGGCGAGCTGGGACACCCTGACCCGCTCCATGACGAAGTGCGATAGCGTAGTCGATCCCAAGCTGGCGGGGCGCTCCGTCCTGTACCTGCCAGCCGATTTCCCGGTGCCACCGGCGGTCGCGCAAATGCAGAAGAAGTGCAGTGTGCAGGTAGAACATTTGCCAGTGGTCATCACTGGGCCTGGGCAAGTGGACCCTGCCAAATTGGGCGCGCCCGGCCTGCTTTATTTGGAAAACAGCTATGTCGTCCCCGGCGGAAGATTCAATGAGATGTATGGGTGGGACAGTTATTTTATTATTCGTGGATTACTAGCCGATGGTCGCATCGATAAAGCGCGCGCCATGGTGGAGAACTTTTTCTTCGAAATTGAGCACTACGGCACAATCCTGAACGCGAACCGGACTTATTTTTTGACACGTTCCCAGCCTCCGTTTTTGACTTCGGAAATTCTGGGCGTGTATGAAGCGCAGAAAGCGGCCGGCCATGAGGACCGCGCCTGGCTGGAGAAGGCCTACAGCTATGCCGCAAAAGATTATGAGATGTGGAACCGAGAGCCACACCTAGCGGGCTCAACCGGATTGTCTCGCTACTACGACTTCGGCAACGGGCCGGCACCGGAGGCCATAAAAGACGAGAGTGGTTTCCACCGCAAGGTTGCGGCCTATGCTTTGCTGCATCCTGAATGGGGCCGGAACTATGTCGTCGCGGATAATGCGCAGCCGGTGGTGGGATTTCAATATTCCGTGCAGGTATGCGATGCCACTCAGACGATGGCGAAATCCGAATGCGAGCCGAGCCAAAACGTCTCTCTGAATGCCGATTATTACAAGGGCGACCGCGCGATGCGGGAATCCGGATTCGATGTTTCCTCCCGCTTCGGGCCTTTCGGCGCAGCCACACACCACTTCGCGCCCGTGTGCCTGAACAGCCTGCTGTATAAATACGAAACCGATATGGGGCAGATTAGCCAGATCTTGGGCAAGACTGATGATGCCAAGAAGTGGAGTCAGCGGGCGGCGGATCGCAAGGCGAAAATCCAAAAATATTTGTGGGACGCGGAACGCGGTTTGTTTGTTGACTACAATTTCGAGTCCCAGGTGCGATCGTCTTACGAATACATCACGACGTTTTACCCTTTGTGGGCGGGTTTGGCTTCGCCGGAGCAGGCTCAGGCGCTGGTGCGGAATCTTTCAATTTTCGAGCAGGCGGGTGGGCTGGCGATGAGCCATACCGAAAGCGGCGCGCAGTGGGATTATCCCTATGCTTGGGCGCCCACTCAGCTCCTGGCCATCGAAGGGCTGCGGCGATATGGATTTAATGACGATGCCAACCGCGTTTCCTACAAGTTTCTTTCGATGATCGCGGAGAATTTCCGCCGCGATGGCACGATAAAAGAAAAATACAATGCCGTAACCCGTTCGTCGGAAACACAGGTTAGCGCCGGGTATCACATGAATGTCGTTGGTTTCGGCTGGACGAACGGCGTGTTCCTGGAGCTGCTGCACGCGTTGCCGCAGGACTGGCGCGAGCGTTTAGCAAAGGAACAAGGCTCGCGACAGAACGT
>DAIMDJ010000133.1:5479-7231 GCA_036725905.1 Terriglobales bacterium | reverse complement strand
TTGTTCTCAACCACGACGGCGGTGGCGTGAGCACCAATCATGGCAAGCCGGAATTTGTCGCGGTTGATGCCACCGAGAAGCTATACGCCGACTATCGGCTTACCGTCACCAATCCCGGCGGGCACAGTTCGCTGCCCGTGCCGGACAACGCCATCTATCATCTTGCCGACGGACTGGGCCGTCTTGAGCATTTTCAATTTCCATTTGAGCTGAATAACGTCACTCGCGCCTATTATGAAAAGTTGTCCACTGTGACGAGTGGTCAAAGAGGCGAGGATATGAAAGCGATTCTGAAAAATCCTCCGGATATGGCCGCAGTCGCGCGTCTGTCGCATGATCCGATTGACAACTCCACTACCCACACGACCTGCGTTGCGACGCGCTTAAGCGGTGGCCACGCCAACAACGCTCTTCCTCAAACTGCCCAGGCGAATGTGAACTGCCGCATTTTGCCCGGTCATTCGCCGGAAGAAGTACGACAGACTTTGATAAAAGTTTTCGACGATCCCAAGATCACAGTGGAGTACGTTGGCGCAATTGGCGGAGCTACTGGTGCGTCGTCGCCACCTGCCCCGCCGCCGCTTCGCCCTGACGTGTTCCGCCCTCTGGAGCAAATCGCGCAAACCATGTGGCCGGGCGCGCCCGTCATCCCAGACATGGCCACAGGCGCCAGCGACGGCAAGTACACTAACGCCGCGGGAATGCCGACTTACGGCATCTCCGGTGAAGCCATCGACCGCGACGACATCCGCGCCCACGGCAAAGACGAGCGCATCCGGCAAGATTCGTTCTATCGTGCGGTGGATTTTTACTATCGGTTTCTGAAGGCGGTGACGTCAGAGTAAAGCTATTTTGTGGAGGCACGGGCGTCCTCGCCCGTGCAGCGCTTCGCGATTTCGACTCACAATGGTGACTGGCGCTACATCGATATAAACATACGACTCTTGACTTCGCCTAATATTCGCCTACAATTCTGGCATGGCAATCACTCGGCGGCAACGGCAGATCTACGATTTCATCTCCGAGTTTGTGCAAACCCACCAATACTCACCCTCCTACGAAGAGATCAAGCAAGGCATGGGACTGAGCTCGCTGGCCACGGTACACAAGCATATCTCGAATCTGGAGAAAAAAGGACTGCTCACGCGCGACTACAACCGCAGCCGCTCCATTGATCTGCTTCCACCCAAAGGCCGGCTAAAGCAATCCATGTCGGTGAATACCGCCATGGTGCTGCCAGTTATGGGACGCATCGCCGCCGGCCAACCAATTGAAGCCGTGCAGAACCCGGAAACCATTTCACTTGCCGACTTCGTCCGGTCGAAAGAAGTTTTTGTGCTCGAAGTGCGCGGTGACTCTATGCAGGACGAGGCCATTCTCGACGGCGACTACGTGCTTGTAGAAAAAACGAAAACGGCCCACAACGGGGACATCGTCGTGGCGCTGGTCGAAATGACTGACGCCACGCTCAAGCGCTTCTATCGTGAAGGCGACAAGATTCGCTTGCAGCCGTCCAATGCCGCCATGCAGCCGATCATCGTGCCCGCAGCTTCAGTGGAGATTCAGGGAAGGGTGATTGGAGTATTAAGGAAATACTAGCGATTAATGCCTGCCCAGACTGAGAGCCTGAGCCCCCGCACGGGCGAGGACGCCCGCGCCTACATCTAACCCCGCCGAGAGTTTGTTCACAACTTTATCTCCCACGTTTCTGCCACCAGATCATCCCGGCTCCAACTGCTATGCTTCTCTTCC
>DAIMDJ010000133.1:0-5379 GCA_036725905.1 Terriglobales bacterium | reverse complement strand
CTCCCACGTTTCTGCCACCAGATCATCCCGGCTCCAACTGCTATGCTTCTCTTCCCGAACCAGGCGAAATCCCGCTTTTTCGTAAATGCTGCGCGCGGCTTTCAGCTCGCTCTGCGTCCAGAGGACCGTCTTCTT
Organism: Terriglobales bacterium; assembly: GCA_036725905.1. Taxonomy (GTDB): domain Bacteria; phylum Acidobacteriota; class Terriglobia; order Terriglobales; family Acidobacteriaceae; genus QIAB01. Next base: position 5,244 of record DAIMDJ010000133.1, on the reverse strand, counting down.
GTATCGTGCTTGCCGCGCGAAGCGAATGCATTCATCTACGAGACGTTTGCCAATGCCGAGCCCTCGCGCTGAAGGCTCTACCAGAAGAAGCCGCAGCTTGGCGGTTTGCTTGGACTTGCTGACTAGAAAAACCGACCCGACGCGCTCGCCATCTTTCTCGGCAATCCAGCATCGCTCGCGCTGCGGGTTGTACCGTTCCACAAACTCTGCCACGATTCGCGCCACCAAGGCCTCGAAGCGCTCGTCGTATCCGTACTCTTGGGAATAAAGCACGCCGTGGCGATAAACCACCCAACCAATGTCACCCGGCTGGTGCGTGCGCAACAAGTAGGGAGCTTTCTCGGGAGTTCCAGGCAAGAGGGTGGATTCGATTGTCTGCATGGCCTCGACGATATTGGACTGCTGGCTTGGCGCCAGCGCGCCCAGCATTTTCGCCACTTCCTGGTTCGACCTCGCGTTGAGCGGCTCGAACGCTGCCCGGCCTCGCCTACTCAGCGACAGCAGGCTGCGGCGGGCATCATGTTGCGAGGATTCACGCAGAATCCACCCCCGCTTGTGAAATGCGCGCAGGATGCGGCTCAGGTATCCGGCATCCAGTTCAAGTTCTTTGCACAGTTCCGCAGCTGTGGGCTTCTCGCGGTGGGCGAGTTCGTAGAGCACGCGGACTTCACTCAAGGACAACGAACTGTTGAGCAGCCCTTCTTGCAAAACACCGATCTGCCGCGTGTAGAAGCGATTGAAGCGCCGGACGGCCTGAACGCGTTGACCGAATTCATCGGGACCGGTAGGCGTGCCTGCCATGAAATTAGTGTTGGGCGAATGATTGACTTTGTCAACCATATTGTTGCCATGTATATAAAAGTCGAGACCGTTTGGGACAAATAAAAACGCCCAGCATAAACCGGGCGTTTTGAAACTCAAATGATCGCCAAATTATCCGATGTGCTTATCTAGTGCCTTCTGGATGGTCTCCTTCGGCACATAGCCGACTATCTGCTCTTTTACCTGGCCACCCTTAAATACCAACAGCGTAGGGATGCCGCGCACTCCGTAGCGCATCGGCGTGGCATTATTGCGGTCCACATCCATCTTGCCGACCTTTATCTTGCCCTGATATTCCTTGGCCAGTTCATCCACGATGGGTGCGATTGCGCGGCAGGGGCCGCACCAAGTCGCCCAAAAGTCCACCAGCACCGGCTGGTCAGCTTTCAGCACGTCCTGGTCAAAATTCGCATCCGTCACTTCCACAATCCCGTTGCCCGCCATTTTTCCTCCAATTGCGCCGATCGCCGGAAGCGATACAGATCGGCGAATCAGTCCGGTTAAACAACTTCAATTATCGTAGCACTTGTATTGGATGCCTGTCAGCGGCAGAAGTCGCAGGACGGCTTGGCTGTCGACTTTCAGCTATCAGCTTTCAGCTATCGGTTCTCAGCTTCCACTAAGGGCTTTTTTGGTTCCTGGAGTACGCCAAAAGCTGACGGCTGATAGCTGACAGCCTGAAAATAAAAAAGCGTCCAGAACTTTTCAGTTCAGGACGCCCGGCAGCCCTCCCCCAGAACTGCCAAACCACAATTGGATAGTAGGCCCACCCCTCTCATGTGTAAACGTAACTTCCGTAATCCACGGCTCTGTTTTAGGTACCCAAAAACCGGAAACGGAAGTCACGCGCGTTGAGAGACGCTGCGCCTGATGATGTGGGTCAACATACTGATTTAAAAGGGAGAAGAAAGGTCCAGGAAGATTCCCAATTACCAGCCGCTAGTCCGGCAGTTTTGCACAGTTCTGCAAGCTTTACTTGTATCTAGTCCAGCTCTGGCCCGTGTCGCTGGTGGTCCAAGTCTCGTGATCGCTAGTGGTGAGTTTGCCATGCTGGGCGTCAGCGAATTCAATTCCGACGATATCTGCGGTGAGCGGGCTGTCGTTTACCGCCGGTTTTACCTGCGTCCAATGCTGGCCACTGTCAGAGGAATGATAGAGTGAACCGCCATTTCCTCCGACCCAAATTTCCGGACCTACAGCAGAAACGGCCCGAAAGATTGCGTTGTCAGCTACTGGAACTGCTTGCCAAGTTCTGCCGTCGAACGATCGCTGCAGGATCCCTTCAGAAGAAACATTCCAGCGTGGAGTCAGATCGACCGCCCGATTGAGCTCAGCTCGTGACTCAATCATTTGGTTTGCCGTAACAGGCGCGACGGCTCCGCCTATGCCGGAACTCGCTGCCATGGGAGCCTTCATGCGAGGGTCCTTGGCGTCCTTCGCCTTTCCTGGCCTGGCATCCGCCACCTCGGCAGAAGCACTGGTCGCCACGGTTTCATTCATTACGGCTTCGTCGCTAGTTCTCGCCGCTGAGCCGAGCGAATCATATGTGATTTTCTTTTGCCGCTCCTGATCCATCGCCTTTGAAAGCAGCGCTGGACTCGGGGCGGCAGGAAGTGCCGCAGCCAAAGGTTCTTTCTTAGCTGTTCCAGCTTTCTCGGCGTTGACCGCCAGTGCTCTTGAATTCGCGGCCGCTTCCTTGCGCTGCTTCGCGAGCCCGTGCGACAAAACCGAATCCTGCTTCGCTAGTGGCTGCGGCTGAAGCTTCGCCGTAAGGTCAGTTTTCAAGTCGACGCCTTGCGACGCATCTTTGGTGTCCGAAAAAGGCGCCTTCGCAGTGACGCGCGTTTCCACATTCTTCTGCGCCAAATGCCTTGTGGTCACAACGGCGCCAACCACAACCACACAAGCCGCCACTGCGCTCCAGCGCAGAATCGGTGATCGCAGCGAAAATAATTTCAAGGAAGTCTGCGGCTCTGCGATCTCGGGTCGCGCCAGCGAAACAATTTCACGGCACTCTGAGCATTGCGCTAAATGCTCAAGCACGTGCAGCCGTTCCCGCTTGGCGAGCGCCTGCTCAGCGAACGCCGTCAGCAGATCGGCGTCTGGGTGATTTCCAGGATTGCTGGCCCTCCGCAAACGCCCGAGCACGATCTTAGGTACACCCATCATTGAACGTCCCGTTTCGGCATCATCCCTCTCCCGCCTGTGCTTCCGCCTTCTTATCTGAGAACGGTTTTGCGCTGGTTTCTTGCGCCAGGCAGGTACGAATATCCACGTGCAGGTCGCGCACATCCATTTGCAGAGCCTCTTCCGCCTGGCGGCGGCTCAAGCCCTTGCGCCGCAGCGTGGCGAGTATCTGCTTTCGAAGTGTTTTGGCTAACTTGTCCAGCCTGCGGCTGATCGTCGATTCATGCACTCGCAGCGTCCGCGCGATTTCTGCCAGCGTGCGGTGATCAAAATAATACGACGCCAGCACAAAGCGATCTTCGCCGGACAAGGCCACCAAAGCCTGGTCTGTTGCTGCCTCTACTCGGGGATCGTGTGCTGTTGGCGCGAGTTCTGATTCCGCTGCGGCGAATTGCACGCCAGCCTCGCTCTCTTCATCCAGGCTCACCAGCCGGCGCTGTTTCCGATAACGGTTGATGTACTCTTGCGCGAGCACTGTACGTAGCCAGCCTTCGAGCGAACCTCGACCGGTGTAAGAGGCCAGCTTCGAAATCCGTTTCCCCTCTCGAGTGCCGGTGCCATAAAGATCGGCGTAAATGGAGTCTGCCAACTCGCGGGCCGCCGAGCTTTCTTTGGCAATGTACGCTGCAATGTCATACAGCTTTTCGCGATAACGCACCATGAAGATTTCCCAGGCACGCTCATGACCTGCGGCGCACGCCCGGGCCAGCGCCAGTTCTTCCAATCGCAGGCTCGCAAAAAACTCTCCGCGCTCTCGCTCCGAAGGCTGCGGCGGCAAATACTTCGCTCCGATCTCATTCAATATGGCGACAAACTGTTCGCGCCCGAGCCCGTACTCCTGCGTCTTCGCCTGTAGCTCCGCCATACGCGACTCCAACTCCGGAGAGATCGCTCCTACGGATTGGACACCGTTCTGAGCCATGGCGGGCACGCCGTTGATCCTACCAATTTTTTAGACGCAAGAAGCTGGATTTTTGCCGTTCGGAAAATATCAGGGTGGGAAAGAAAGACGCCCCGGGCGGATTGCTCCCCTGCACGCCTGGGGTGTCTCTACAGACCTGAGGAGAAACACTATGAAACTCAAGTTGTTGCTCTTTGTTCTTGCTCTCGCGTTGATGGCCGGAGTCGCGTTGTTCCGTCCTTGCCGCGCCCCCGCCGGCGAAATTGCTTCAACGTACGGCTACAAAGTTCTGGAGCCGATCCGCCACGGCAATCTGACTGTTTTCCCGGTCATCGCTGCCAAGTCGCATGACACGGCTGAATTCATCACGCTCGATGAGGGACTGCGCTCGGGCGAAGTGGTTGTCACCGAGTCCGGCAATATTTCGCCGCTGATGCGCCCGCGCCATCGCCACGGACAAATCACCCCACCGCAATATGGCGGCGGCGCGCAGGTCAATCAATTAGTTCTGGTAAACAACTCGAAGCGCCCGCTCATTTTGCTGGCAGGCGAAATCGTTACTGGCGGCAAACAGGATCGCGTGATCGGCAAAGATCGCCTCGTGCCTGCGGAAAGCGATCCCATCGATATGAGCGTTTTCTGCGTCGAACCGGGACGATGGACGGGAGCGTCGGCGAAATTTGATTCCTACAACGGCGCCATGGCCCAGCCAGCGGTCCGCGGAAAAGCGATGGCTGAGAAAGATCAGTCTCAAGTCTGGGCGGAGGTAGGCAAGACTAAGGAATCTCTCTCGCGGATGGCGTCCCCGCCTGCAGCTACGGCAATCGGCGGGACCACCTCATATGCTCGAGTGATGGACAACAAAGAAGTTAAGCAACAGGTGGATTCCGTTGCCGAACCCATTCAGCACAATTATCAAAGCCTGATCAAGCAGCTTCGCAATCAGAATGCGGTTGGAGTTGTCGTCGCAGTTGGCGGCCAAATCGTCTGGGCAGACATCTTCGCCAGCACCAACCTGCTGGAAAAATATTGGCCCAAGCTGGTGCGCTCCTACGCAGCTGAGGCGGTTGTAACCAAAGCCAAGGGTTACGAAGCTGATACCAAAAAGGCGCAGGAATTTCTAAATCAACTACAGGGGCGGCACGAGACGGTTGACAGCGAGCCCGGCCTCTACCGCCACACTGAAATCGCCGGAGATGGCTTCAGAGTGTTCGAACTGACATCGCTGCTACCGAAGACCAGCTTTGATCTCCACATCGCTAAGATGGCGGAGTAACCTCTAGGGAGACTCTGATTAAGCTCTCCGCTTTCCACAACCGGTCAAGTTAGAGTGT
>DAIMDJ010000132.1:0-7272 GCA_036725905.1 Terriglobales bacterium | reverse complement strand
GCCAGCGCAAACAGCACCGCTTCAGCCCGCTCCAATTCGTCGGTAAAGGCCTTCTGTCGCAACAGCGACCGCACGCGCGCAATCAACTGTTCGCGATCCACCGGCTTGCACAGGAAATCATCTGCGCCGGCTTGGATTCCAATAACGCGATCTTCAGTTGCGGTCAGTCCTGTGATCAGAACCACCGGAACCAGTAATGTTTCAGGATTATTTTTTATCCGCCGGCATACCTCTGTGCCGCGCATGTTCGGCATGTTGATGTCGAGCAGCAGCAAATCCGGCTGGGTTCGCCGAAATTGCTCTAGCGCCTGTATTCCATCTTCCGCGGTGAGTACGTTATAGCCCTCGAGCGAGAGCAAGGCTTCGAGGCCCGCGCGGCTGGACTCGTGGTCGTCGGCAATAAGAATCGTGGCTGGCATGAACTGCTAAAGGACGGAACCAATTGTCGCCCACAATTCTCATGCAAGTACCTCAAGATCGTGAGATTACCGCTGTAATACGACTGTTAATTACTTCCTTGAATGCTTGTGTTGGGTTCGAGACAGAGCAACTCAGACGCTGAGAAGTCCAACGGATTCCGCCTGCTACGGAAGCCCGCTTAATCTGGTAAACTCCCGCCATGTCCGGCATGCGCCAAGTGGTGGTGTACTCCCGTAAGGGGTGTCACCTCTGCGAAATTGTGAAGGAGACACTCACCAAGCTTCATCGCCATGGCGGCTTTAGCTGGCAGGAAGTGGATGTAGACTCCGACGAGGCGCTCCGCCGCCAGTTCACCGACGAAGTCCCTGTCGTCTTCATTGATGGCCGCAAAGCGTTCAAATACCGCATGGACGAACGCGATTTCTTGCGCAAGCTGGTGAGCTAGGGATCCCCGCTTTAGCCCAGCGATCTTTCGTATCCGGCTATCTTAAGATTGGGGTCTTGAAGCAGAGTCCGTCGCAAACCGATAAAATCACTTGCGCATGCCGCGCACCCGTCTCTATGCCGATCCCAGTGGCCGCTTCATCCACGACGTAATCCTCGAAACCTGCCGCCGGTTTCCGCAGAAAACTGCGATCGTCGATACCTCATGCGATCGCCGTATTAGCTACGCGGAATATGGAGAGCTTGTCGAAAATATTGCTCGTGGATTCGCGGCGAGCGGGACCAAAGCGGGCGAGGTGATAGCCATCTTCCTGCACAACTCCTGGGAGTTTTGCGTGACTTACCACGCTTGCACCCTGGCCGGAGCCATTCCCACGCTGTTGAATCCAACGTTCCGTGAGCGCGAGGTGCGGTACCAACTCGAGAACTCGGGCGCCAGCATTCTCATCACCGATGGCCCAAATATCGCTGGGATCAATCTAGCCGGGTTGCCATCCCTGCGCCGGGTTTACTTCACGCGCAACGCAAGCAGCGCATGCGAGCCCTTTGCGAATTTACTACGCTCGAGCACGGCCACATTAATCCCGCCCTACACAGCGTCTGAGCACACTCTGGCCGCGCTTCCCTACTCCAGCGGCACCACTGGCCTGCCAAAAGGCGTGATGCTGACTCATTACAACCTCGTCGCTAACATCTTCCAGTTCCTCGGACCTGACACCTTTGAAATTACTTCTACTGACGTGCTGTTGTGCTTCCTTCCGCTGTACCACATCTATGGACTTAACGTTGGTTTAAACCCTGCGCTCACGGTTGGGGCGACGCTGGTACTCATGCCGCGCTTCCATGTATCGCAGTTCTTGTCTCTCCTGATTTCCGAGGCTGTGACTATCACCCTTGTTGTCCCTCCGGCCCTTCAGGCTCTGGTGCAGGCAGCGGAAGCCGGTCTGTTTCCGCAGAATCATGTCTTGCGATGGCTGAAATCCGGGGCTGCGCCACTGGCTCCTGAACTTCCCCGCCGCTTCACTACGCTCACCGGGATACTTGTAACGCAGGGATACGGCATGACGGAGGCTTCGCCTGTCACGCACGTTGGCTATCTCGATCCGAAGCTGTACAAGCCGGAATCCATTGGCCAACCCTTAGCGCAAACCGAATGCAGGGTGGTTGATGAAAATGGGGAGGAAGTCCCGACTGGCGAAGCCGGTGAGCTGGTCATGCGGGGCCCTCAATTCATGTCGGGATATTGGAACGATCCGCAAGCCACAGCCGCAGTGCTGCGCGATGGCTGGTATTGGTCGGGCGACATCGTGCGTCGTGACGAACAGGATTTTTACTACGTAGTTGACCGCGTTAAAGAAATGATCAAGTACAAGGGTTTCGCTGTGGCGCCAGCGCAGGTGGAAGCTCTTCTGCTCGAGCACCCGGCGGTACGCGACTGCGGGGTCGTCGGATGTCCCGATTCCGCGGCCGGAGAAATTCCTGTGGCCTTCGTTGCCTTGCGCGGCGGCTTCGCTGCCAGCAAGAAAATGGAAGACGAACTCTGCGCCTACGTTGCCGACCGCCTCACTCATTTCAAGCAGCCACGACGAATCCGTTTCGTCGATACGATTCCGAAAACCGCATCCGGAAAAATCTTGCGGCGTGAGCTCCGCAAGAGCCTGGTGTAGACGGAAGCGCCCGGAACCACGAGGCAGGGGCACAACTGCACCAGGGGGCAACCTTTAATGGTGGAACTCTGATCCGTATAATGGGAGGCAGCATGACGGAGCTGGCAAGTCCCACAAGTTCGCCGACAGCTCAGGTGAGCAAGCCTTCACCGGTCCCTCCACGCGGCTTTCCGGTTTTTTCTGTTTGGCTCCGCGATCTCGTCATCTCGCTGGCGATCTCCGCGTTCATCATTATTTTCTTGTACCAGCCGGTCAAGGTTGAGGGCACGAGCATGATGCCTTCCCTCGACGACCAAGAGCGCATTTTCGTCAACAAGTTTGTTTATCGTCTGGAGTCAATTCAGCGGGGCGACATCGTCGTGTTCCGCTATCCGCGCGATCCCTCGAAAAGCTTTATCAAGCGGGTAATCGGGCTGGCGGGAGATCGCATTCGCATCGAAGCCGGGCAGGTATTCGTGAACGGTGAACCGCTGGAAGAAGATTACGTCCCGCGAGCCTATGCCGACGAGCGCTCGTATCCCGAAATGGTAGTTCCGGATAACGGCTATTTTGTCCTGGGAGATCACCGGACAATGTCGAATGATAGCCGCGATTTCGGGCCGGTCGCATCAGCCTACATCTATGGCAAAGCGGTGTTCGGCTACTGGCCTATGGACAAAATGGGAAGAGTGCATTAATTCTCAAGAACTCTTTCGCAAGAAGTATCTAGCTGACGTTTGGCCTAAGGCGCTGCAGAAATATTTGCCTGCACTAGTCATTTTTCAGCTAAGGTGTTTCGCTGATTGTCATTGTGCGTGACTCGTTGTACTTTGCCCCCAGTTCCCCCGTCTCTATTCTTAAAAACTAAATAGCTAGCAGCAGGAGCCGCATTCCGCGTACCCGGTTGTACGCGGGTCAGCCTTCCGTCTCCACCACTCTGACTGCCGGCCGCGGGAGGACCAAATGAGATTTTGGCTGTCTCTGTTCGTGTTGGTTGGCGTAGCACTCGCCCAAGTTCCTCAATCGAAACACGTTTGGCTTATCACGGAGGAAAATCACAGTTATGAGCGCGTGATCGGAAATTCGAGCATGCCCTATTTCAACTCTCTGACCAAGAAATATGGGCTGGCGACGCAATACTACTCACCGCTGCACAACTCTCTTTCCGCATTGATGTGGCTGGTCGCCGGGCAGACAGTCACTGCCGATAACAATACCACCGCGTGCTTCAGCTACAACAACGTGGTTCGGCAGGTGCTGGCGAAAGGAATGAGGTGGAGGTCATATCAATCAGATTTGCCGTATGCGGGATTCCAGGGCCTCTACAATCTGAATTATGTGCGCCGGCATAATCCGCTAATCGACTTCAGCGATTCTTGTGCAGCGGGCCAACGCACAAATTCCGTGCCCTATACACAATTGGCTGCCGACATCTCCGACCATTCCACTCCGAACTATGCATATATCACGCCAAACGTAGACGAGGACTCCCACGACGGCACCTTGGCCGAGGCCGACCAGTGGCTCTCCAGAAATCTCCCCGCGATTCTGAACCTCCCTGAATTCAAGCCTGGCGGCGATGGGCTGCTGTTTGTCGTGTTTGATGAAGGAGATCTCTTCATTGACAATCGCTGTTCGTCGCGCGTGAAGTCAGGCTGCGGCGGGCACATCGCCACCCTGGTCATCGGACCTCAGGTAAAGCCGGGCTATCACTCCAGCGTGCTCTATTCGCACGCCAACTTGCTGCGCACCGTTTGTGATGCCATGCAATTCGCTTCCTGCCCCGGAGCTGGCGTCCTCGCAGCACCCATGTCAGATTTCTTCAATAAAGTAAAGATCAGCAATCCGCCTGACGGCGCGGTTGTGGCTTCACCGGTGCGCATTCAAGCCACAACCGCAAACAGCAGCCCCGTTTATGCAATGCAGATTTATGTCGATGACGTCCTCAAATATCACGTCGCCGGTTCGAAGCTCGATACCTCGCTGGCACTCAGCTCTGGGCGACATCACGTGGTCGTTCAGTCCTGGGACACAGCCGGCGGGATTCACAAAAGCGGTGTGAACGTAAGTGTCCAGTCACAGGCTGTGATCGTCAGTACGCCAGCGTCAAATGCTACTGTTGGATCTCCGTTTGCCATCCAGGCAAGCGCGGGCGGCCACAGTCCAGTGCACACTATGCTGGTGTATGCCAACGGGGCCTTAAAGTACCAGACCGGCGGCAGTTCGCTAAATACAACCCTCGCATTAAGCCCGGGATCGCACGCGATGACGATCGAAGCACGCGACGATTCGGGTGGCACGACAACCAACAGCTTCACCGTAACGGTAGCGGCGCCGAGTGTCACAATCAAGACACCGGCGGCGAGTGCTTCGGTTTATTCCCCAGTTCAGGTCTACGCGACGACTAAAGACCCGCACACCGTTTATGCCGTGCAGGTCTATCTCGATAATGCATTGCATTACGAAGTCAGCGGAACCGGTGTGAACGCAGCTTTGCCAATGCCTTTGGGGCCGCATTACATGGTCGTGCAGGCGTGGGATACCGCAGGAGGAATCTACAAAAAAGGAATCAGCATTAATGTCCTGCCGGTTGTGGTTACGGTTTCATCGCCGGCGCCCAACTCGACCGTCGCTTCACCGGTTCACGTTCACGCCTCTGTCCCGAGCGCGAGCACCGTGTTCACCATTCAGGTTTACGTCGATGACGGGCTGCAGTATCAGCAGAACGGCAAGACTCTCGATGCTTACCTGAAAATGGGATCCGGCACGCACCACATCGTGGTCAAGGCCTGGGACAACGGCGGAGGAACCTGGACGACGCGTGTATACGTAAAGGTCAAATAGTTTCGGAGAAAGAGGGAACTCAAAGGTTGACGTCATTGCAAGAATTTTCATCTGTGTTCCGGAAACCGAACACGCCGGATACGTCTACAAGGGTTCGATGGAGCGTCCACTTTATGTGGGGATGACCGCAACTCTCCTTGGTAGAATAGGTTAGCGCCAGAAAAACCTAAGACAGCTTCCTGCGCGCAGCTCGATCTCAGGCTTTAGTGATCACGGCTAATTTGGTGTGAGCGGAACTCTGTCTGTTCTGGAATCAGAACATCACTCGCGTGACCTGCTCCCCAAAATTATTTTAGATGGAATGTGACCCGCGAAACAACCATCACCCAATTCCCTTCCCGCTAAGCCAACTTCTCCTGACCAAATCTCAAAACAACTGTCGCCCGCGGCTGGTAATCCAGGTTCGACCAATCCAGGTCCGACCAATCCACGTCCGACCGCCCTTGTCGCCAGTCCGGCGCGCGAGCTGGAGCATCTTGACCGGAAGCAGCTTGAAGAGTTGCAATCCGCCCTCGACGGCGCTCAAGCGGGCAATTGGCGCGATCTGAAAACCGTGTTCGAGCTCACCGGAATCTTCCCGCCGAAAGACAACGCGTCCCCCACAGACGCATGACAGACACATTACTGCGGCGCGTGAAAGATTCAGCCATCCCTCCCACGCCGCATTACAATCAAAGGCAGCCGAGATTCACATGGCTGACGACGATATGGCTGACGAGACTCCTGCCACTCCGCCTGTTTCTCCTGCGCCGCCGGAACAGGGCGCTGCGCCCGAGCAGCCGATTCCGTTTGATATTGGCGAGGAATTTGGCACAGCTAAACGCAACTTGCCGCCGGCAAAGATCGTAACCATTGTGCTGGGGGTTGCGGCAGTGGTCGTCGCAGTTTTTGCGTTTGTGCAGCGCGCCAAGCCGCAGGGCGGGGGATCGATTGACAACATCTCGGCGGTGGAAATTCCCGATCAGAATGCGGTGCTGGTCGCACTGAATGTCACAATTCACAATTCAGCCGAACGGCCGCTTTGGATTCATACCATCAAAGCGACTCTGAAAACCGACAGCGGCGAGTTCGGCGATGATGCGGCTTCATCCTCTGATTTCGCGCGCTATTTCCAAGCTTTTCCCGCGCTCAAAGAGCACGCGCTAAGCACCGCCCTCGTCCCCGAGGAAAAAATTCAGCCTGGCGCGCAGGCTCAAGGCACGATCGTAGTAAGTTTTCCTGTGACCCAGGATGCTTTCGAGAAACGAAAATCGTTGACCGTGTCGATCCAGCCCTACGATCAGGCTGTTCCGCTGGTGCTGACCAAGTGAGAAAACGATGTTTAAACCACTAAGGGCACGAAGGATCACGAAGGAGAAGCTTATTCGTGTTTCTGAATGAATTTTCTGCGCGCGAGATGCGTCTGGGCCGTCGGCTGGATCTCGTCGTATTTTAAAAAACTGATCGAACCATCGACTTCGAGCACGGCGAGCGCAACGTCGTGATAACTGGAAATCCCATGCTCCCGCATGGCCCGTTGCAGCTCATCCATGCTGACGTGCTCTTTGGCCATGTGCGCGCTGATGACTTGTCCGTCGTGAACCAGCAGGCTAGGCTGACCTTGGACAAACTTGCGGAAGCGCCGATTGGCGCCGGAGAGTTCCGCGACAACATAATTGAGGACGAGCAGCGTGCTTGCAGCGATGACACCGCCGATCAGTGAGCTGTCCGATCCGGTCATCGCGTTTTGCACGGCGTTGCTGATGAGCAGCAGCAAGGTAAGATCGAACGGGGTCATCTGACCGACCTCGCGTTTGCCGCTGAGGCGCACACCGATCAGCACTACGCCATAAATGACTGCCGTGCGCGCCGCGATTTCGACCAGGACGTGGGCGCTGGCGAGCATCGCGCTAATTTGCTGTCACCGGAACCGGAGCGT
>DAIMDJ010000131.1:0-7309 GCA_036725905.1 Terriglobales bacterium | reverse complement strand
AAATAATTCCCCAGGCGTCGGGAGACCAACTGTGTTGATTGAGAGTGTTTGTGGCTTTTCCTTGGTTCTTGGACAAAGGATTCTGGGCCAAAGCAGGCGAGATCACAAGCAGCAGAAGCAATAGTGAAAAGAGATAGCGCATACGACACGCTCCCTGCGGCGCATTATACTCCGGAAACCATCCTTGTCGTGCGCTAGCATAGACCTAATGATCTTGCTCGGGCTGACGATAACCTTCCTGACCGCGACTGTTCTGTGCATTGAATTTTTTCGCCACCGGCAAAGCAGGTTGGCGGCTTACGGCTGGGTCGGTCTGATCGGATTGATCATCGCCGAGTGGCTCTTATTTCGGGGCTTCCAGCCAGTCGCAGTTTATTTCACCCCGATTGCCTGGACATGCTACATCCTGCTCGCTGATGCGGCCGTATTGGCGATCCGTGGGCATTCCCGTTTGCACGATGAGCCTGGAAAGTTTTTCTCTCTCGCCGTGCTTTCCGTCCCGCTCTGGTTGATTTTTGAAGCTTACAATTTGCGCCTCCAGAACTGGAGCTATTCTGGCGTGCCGGTAGCATGGCCGCTGGCGCTGCTCGGCTACGGTTGGTCGTTTGCAACCATCTTTCCGGGCATCTTCGAAACTGCAGACCTGATTGAATCCTTCGGCTGGTTTCCACCACGAGCTCCCATCAGATTTCCGCCAGCAGTCCGGCGTGCAATGGTCTTTCTTGGCGCCGTCTGTCTTGTCGCCCCGCTGATTGCGCCGCAACCTGTCGCAAGCCGCTTGTTCGCGCTGGTGTGGATCGGTTTTATATTCCTATTAGATCCCATCAATTACCGCCTCGGCTTACCGTCTCTTATCGGTGACTTCGCGGTAGGAGGCCGCGCCCGCTTTTATTCCTTGCTCGCGTCCGGATTTGCCTGCGGTTGGTTTTGGGAATTCTGGAATTACTGGGCTGCTGCCAAATGGCATTACATTTTTCCCATGTTTCAAAGCTGGAAGATTTTTGAGATGCCGGTTCCAGGCTATCTCGGCTTTCTCCCTTTCGCTCTCGAGTGCTTTGTGATGTATGTGACGGCGTCGTACCTGCTGCGGATTTGCAAACGAAAAAGCGACAGGCTTGAAGACTCGGCCGGATCGCTCAGGGATCTTTCGCTACGATGAGGCGCTGTTCATTCGGAGCATTCAGAACGAACATGGAATTTCTTGCAGGGCAACTCATCCGGCATCCAAATACATCTTCACTGTATGTTCGCTGGGGGAAGCCATGAAAAACGCATTTGCATTTCTTCTTCTGCTCACGATTTCTGCGTTTGCCCAAACTAGCCGCGTGATTCCCCAAGGTACCGAGATCAAAGTTCGCACCGACAGCGCGATTCCTGCGAAGCCGGCTGCGGGGAGCGCCTACTCCGCTACCGTGAGCCAAGACGTCCAGGACAGTTCGGGTGCAGTCGTGATCCCACACGGTAGTCCAGCCCGCCTGGTCGCTGTCAAGAACGGCAATGACACAACGCTGGACTTGCGCTCCGTCACCATCGATGGCCGTCGCTATTCGATCACCAGTGCTGAGGGAAAATCCTCTTCGGGTGGATTGGGAGCCAACAAGCGCACGGCGAAATACGTTGGAGGCGGGGCCGCAATCGGAGCCGTCCTGGGTGCTTTGCTTGGGGGAGGTAAGGGAGCGGCCATCGGAGCCCTTGTAGGCGGAGCCGGAGGCGCCGGTGCTCAAGTCTACCGCGGCCGCAAAAAGGAAATCCCCGCCGAAACCGAGCTCAACTTCAAACTCGCTCAGGATCTTCAGCTTCGGGCGATTGGAGGCCGGACCGCCCGTACGCGTAAGTAATGCAGAGCCGTGGCGTCGACGCCCATCCTTTCTCGGTTTTTGCGAAAAGTGAGGAGGTGTGATTCAAATCTATGCACGGATCTTGGGGGATTATCCCTTTCCGCTTTACTTCGACACGATTTGTTCCCGAAGTCTGCGCGACAGATTTACCGCGACTGAGCGGTAGAAGCGCGACGCGAGATGAGGAAAGAGCTCAAATAAATCCTGCAAGATCGACCATTCGAGAGCGTACGCCTCGACTTCTCCTTCAGCCGTCGCTGTTGCGCTGGCGATGCTATCTTCCAGAAATGCCATCTCACCACAAATCTCACCGGGGCCAATCTGCGCGATCCTTGTCGCGGAAACCGTGATGCTGACCTTACCTGCTGCCAACACATATAGTGTTCTCGCCTGCTTTCCCTGGGAAACAAGTTTTTCATCTTTCTTGAAGCTCAGTCGCTTGGCTCTATCTATGATTAGCGCCCAATCATTTGGGGTGAGATATCGCAAAGGGTTCTTCGCCGACTGCAATAGCGGCAACACTTGTTGGGCAGATCCTGTTGGATTGTGCATTGTCCGTGTCTCAACGCAAGAGAACACAGGATAGCAGAGACTAGAGCCGAAATCCCGACCGCCGCGAGGGACCTCTGCGCTGGTAGGCCCGGCACGGATTGGAAATCCGATGCTCTATCCGCTTGAGCCCGGCCGTTCGCAAACTGATTGTCCTTCGCGCATAGCTTGCGCCAACCTGCCGAGAATTCGGGTTAGCGATGCTATTTGCTTATCATCGCTGCGGCGCGACACGCCAGATCCCTCCGCCTGAAAAACGGCTGCGCTCGGGATGACTCCGAGAAGAAGCATGCAGATAGACAGAAGCCGCAACTGCACAATTCCCGCCTTCTCTCCCGCATGGTAACCAGGAACATTTTCGGTATGGCATAAACAGAGCGCAAAGCTTGACAGCACCCGCAGCCGGGCACTACTCTGCCGCAACGCGCTGACGCGGCGAAGTCACGGCGCAGCAGGCGGGAGACGCGAATGTTTCTTCTCATTTACATAATTCTTGTCGGCCTGGTTGCCGGATGGGCGACAGGCAAGCTCATGAAAGGCTCAGGCTACGGCGTGCTGATGGACATTCTGCTGGGTATTGCAGGGGGCATTGTAGGAGCGTTCATTATGCGCGTGCTGGGTTTTTACTCGAGCGGCGGTCTCATCTCGAGCATACTCGTGGCGATTCTCGGTGCCGTAGTTCTAGTCGCCATCGCGCGGAAAATGAAGAGAGCGTGAGCGGTTAGATTTTTCTTCTGTGGCTATCTTTTCGAGCTCTGCAGCCTCTGCTCCAGTTCCTGCAGTTCGCGTCCTAATGCTTCAGGCAGGTGGTCTCCGAATTTCGCAAAATGCTCGCGGATACGCGGCACCTCACCCAGCCAGCCCTCGACATCAACACTGAGCAGCTTCTCCAGATTCGCGGCGGGGAGATTTAGGCCGCTTATATCCAGGTCAGCAGGCCCGGGCAGCCGTCCGACTGCTGTTTCAGCAGCGTGTGCCGTGCCATCGCAGCGCTCGAATACCCACTTCAGCACGCGGCTGTTTTCGCCGTAACCGGGCCAAAGATATTTTCCGTTTTCATCCTGACGGAACCAGTTGACATAGAAAATTTTCGGTAGTCTTGAGCTCGTGGCTCCAATCTTCAGCCAGTGGGCGAAATAGTCCCCCATGTTGTAACCGCAGAAAGGAAGCATCGCCATCGGGTCCCGCCGAAGCTGCCCAACTTTGCCCGCCGCCGCCGCCGTTGTTTCACTGCTTGCGGTCGCGCCCAGAAATGTCCCATGCTCCCAGTTGAAGGCCTCCATCACCAGAGGCACTATTCCGGCGCGGCGTCCGCCAAACAAAATCGCGTCAATGGGCACGCCTTTAGGGTCTTCCCACTCCGGCGCAATCACGGGACACTGGCTCGCGGGGGTTGTAAACCGCGCGTTCGGATGTGCCGCCTTGCGCCCGGAGACCGGAGTCCATGCCCGCCGCAGCCAGTCGAGCAGTTCGGCTGGCTTTTTCTCCGTCATGCTTTCCCACCAAATGTCGCCGTCGAACGTCATGGCACAGTTGGTGAAAATAGAATTCTTGGCTGCGGTCAGCATGGCATTGCGATTCGACTGCTCGTTTGTCCCGGGGGCTACGCCAAAGAAGCCATACTCTGGATTAATGGCGTACAGCCGCCCGTCCGCTCCGAATTTCATCCAGGCAATGTCGTCACCGACTGTCTCCACTTTCCATCCTGGGATGGTCGGAATCAGCATCGCCAGATTGGTCTTACCGCAGGCCGACGGAAATGCGCCGGTAATGTACTTAGCCTTCCCCGCGGGATTGGTGAGCTTCATGATCAGCATGTGCTCGGCCATCCAGCCTTCATCGCGCGCCTGCACAGACGCGATCCTCAATGCGTGACATTTCTTGCCCAACAGCGCGTTGCCGCCGTAGCCCGAGCCGTAGGACCAAATCTCTCGTGTCTCGGGAAAATGGCAAATGTACTTGTGATCCGCATTGCACGGCCAGGTCGAATCCTGCTCGTTGGCCGCGAGTGGAGCGCCGACCGAGTGCAACCCGCCGACGAATTCTCCATCGCCCAGGGAATCGAGCACCGGTCTGCCTATCCGGGCCATGATGTGCATGTTGGCCACAACGTAAGGCGAGTCCGTAATCTCGACGCCAATTTTCGCGATGTGCGATCCGATCGGCCCCATGCTGTACGGGATGACGTACATAGTCCGGCCCGCCATCGAACCGGAGAATAACCCTTTGAGCTTTGCTCTCATCTTCGCCGGATCTTCCCAGTTGTTGGTGGGCCCAGCTTCCTCTTTAGTTCGAGAGCAGATAAATGTCCGGTCTTCCACCCGCGCCACATCCCCTGGATCGGAACGGACCAAAAAGCTGTTCGGCCGCTTCTCCTCATTCAGGGGGATCGCGGTACCCGTAAGTACCATCAGCCGCAGCAACGCCTGATACTCTTCCGGTGAGCCGTCGCACCAGTGCACCCGCTCCGGCTTGCACATCTGCGCGACTTCCTCCACCCAGCGTGTCAGCCGGTCATTTTTGTGTCCGCTGCTTGGCGATTCAACGTCAGCCGTGAGGCTGGACATGAAAACTTCTCCTTACAGCAACCACGAACATCCTTATGTGGCGCGGAAACTCGGGCCCGCGAACAGCAGAGCGAGATAAACCAGGCGCTGCCGGGAAGGCACTCTAAGAACAGGTTTTCTATTGTCCCCCATTCGATAGGAAAGTTCCAAATGGCAGACATCACACCCGGAAAGCGGGGCTGATCTCGTGCGTACCAGGCTGTGCCGCCTCAATCTCCGCGACCACAGCATCCAGATGTGCGAGCGTTTGCTCAACTGTCAGCGAGTACATCTCTCTTCCCACACCCTCGCCCGATTCCAATGCGGTTTTCAGGTAGTGTCCGGCAATCTCAATCGCCAGAGAATCGGTTATCGAACGCCCCGTTTGCTTCTTGTATTCCACCCAGGCAGGATGAGGCAGCGCCACCCACACTGGCCGCCCGTCTACCAGGAATTTAATATCGACCGCATCCGCATGGCGGGTTGCGATCGCCACAATCAGCGCTTGGTAAATACAGTGCACCTGCTTTTTGGTCCAGCGATCGGCGGCGTAAAAATCTTGGTACATAGCGACATTTCGAATATATCACCGCGAGAGATGCCATCGCATGAGGCCCGACCCACCCTCGGCCCCCATTCTGCTACATTGTTGCACCATGAAACCCGCCCGCAGCTTTGCCAGCGATAATAATGCAGGCATTCATCCCGAAGTATTAAAAGCCATTTCGGCCGCCAATCACGGACACGCAGTCGGCTACGGCGACGACCCCTACACAAACTCGGCGGTGCAGAAATTCAAGCACCACTTCGGCGACGACGCCGAGGTCTTCATCGTCTTCAACGGCACCGCCGCCAATTGCCTTAGCCTGAAGGCTCTTACCGACTCTTTCCATGCCGTGATCTGCACTGCCGTAGCCCACATCTACACCGACGAATGCGGCGCCCCAGAAAAGTTCACCGGCTGCAAGCTCATTCCCATCGCGGCTGCCGACGGCAAACTGACCGTCGAATCCGTCAGCCACGCTTACCGCGGCATCGGCGACCAGCACCACGTCCAGCCGCGCGTGATCTCGATCACCCAAGCCACAGAGACGGGTACCGTATACAAGCCGGACGAAATCAAAGCCCTGGCCCGCTTCGCCCATGAACACGAAATGTTTCTCCACATGGACGGTGCCCGCATCGCCAATGCCGCGGCCGCCCTCGGCCAGAGCCTGCGCCAAGCCACTCGCGACCTCGGCTTCGACGTGCTCTCGTTCGGTGGCACCAAGAACGGTCTCATGGGCGCCGAAGCGGTCGTCTTCTTCGATAGAAAGCTCGCTCGCAATTTTCAGTACTTGCGCAAACAGGGCATGCAGCTCGCCTCCAAAATGCGCTTCATCTCTGCCCAGTTTGAGGCTCTACTAACCAACGACCTCTGGCTGCAAAACGCGCAGCACGCCAACCGCATGGCCCGCCTGCTCCAGAGAGAGGTCAGCAAGTTTCCGCAAGTCAAGATTGTCTACAAAGTGGAAGCCAATGGTGTGTTCGCCAAAATTCCTCGTCACGCAATTGCCAAATTACAAAAGCGCTACTTCTTTTACGTGTGGAATGAGGAAGAATCAGTCGTGCGCTGGATGTGCTCTTTCGATACCACTGCCGAAGATGTGCAGCAGTTCGCGAAATTCGTAGCGGAAGCGCTCCGGCGCTGAAGGGGAAGCAGATGCCTTCCCGAGACGCTGAGACCTGGGATCATTTCGCCCCTCGGGATGAAAACTCCGATGAACAGAAACGCCCTGCCAGCTACTCAGCCCCTGCCCGGTAATACGCAACGCCTCCAAAGAGCATGCGTCGGCGGCCGACTTTCTTGGGATCTGCAAACCCAGCCTGCCTCATGAGGCTAAGGACTCGGCTCTCGGAATTATCTTTCATGCGGTCGCTGGAGTGGAGCAGGTGGGCGAGGAAGCCATGCGCGCCATCCTCCCGGCCTTCGAGGTCGAGCATGTAAAACTCGCCGCCGGGTTTGACCACGCGCCGAATCGCACGCAGGGTCTTCCCTTTTTCGTCCGGCGGGAGGTGGTGGAACATAAACGACGAAAATACGCAATCGAACCACGCCTCAGGATACGGAAGCTCGTCTCCAAATCCCTGATCGAACTGGATGGAGACCCCTGCGCGCGCTGCTTTGCGTCTGGCGCGGGCCAGAGCCTTGGGGTCGGGATCAAGTCCAACCACTTCGACGTCCGGATAAAGCTGCTTGATCAGCGTGGCCAGAGTGCCCGTGCCGCAGCCCACGTCGAGAACGCGCTGACCAGGCCGCAGCGCCGCTTGCTCGAGCAGCGCCTTCCTAGCCGCGTCACCGCCAAGCAACTTCACTATCGGATCGTAGAGCGGCAA